>CAMEIT010000026.1 GCA_945918795.1 uncultured Clostridia bacterium
ACTTTGTATAAGGCAATCAGCCTCGCCGGTGGTCGTCGAGTCGGATTGCCATTTAGTTTTCTTTTCTGTTTGGGGAGTTTTTGTGAGGCTCCGCCTCACACTCCGCAAGCCTTTGAAAAGGCTTGACCTAAACTTTAAAATACTTTGTAGCTGTCCGCAAGCGATGCCTATCGTAGTCATCGCTCGCGGACATTTAATCTTCTTTTCTTTTTAAGTGATACGTGCCGTATGCTTGAATATTCACAATAATCAATTTGTGGTGGGAAATTTGTTTTTGCTTGTAAATATCGGACAAAAAAAGGCTCCCTTGTGTAAAGGGAGCTGTCATCGAAGATGACTGAGGGATTGTTTGCATTATGATTTCATTTTCAAAATAATAAATTTGTGGTAATTTTTTTCGTAAAAAAACGAATAAAGAGAAGGCTCCCTCCCTCTCGGAGGGTGGCGTGCCGTATATTTATATTTTGCCGTAAAAAACTTTAAATAAAGTCGCAAAAGTTAATGCTCATCTTGCCGCCATACTCTCGGCGGGAAGATGAGCAGATGCAAAGCAGTTTAAAGTTTTCGGGTTTGGACGCTTTTGAAAAAGCGTCCAAGAGTTCACTGATAAATTTGTTCGATTATGCGGATTATATTTTTAGAATAGAGGGCATCTGCTATATCGGCGGTTTTACCGGAGAGCAAGTTATAGAACTCCTCGAGCTGGCGTTCCATATATTTTCCGTCTTCATCAACATCAACGGGGCACCAAGTACCGTCTGTTGAATAAGAGAGGAGTCTGCTGTCGGAGACTTTAAGTGCGCCGTTTGTAAAATAATAAACCGTATCATAATCGCTGAGGCTGTAAGCACTGAACGTTACGCACGCGCTCAGTCCGTCGGGATATTTAAGCATAAACTGTGCGTGTCCCTCGATATCGTATTCATTTTTACAATTACCGCAGCTTGCATTTACTTGATCGGGCAGTTTACCTGTTATATAGCAAAGCTTATCCAAAGCGTGTGCGCCGTAATTCATTACTATACCGCCGCCGGCAGTTTTTTTGCTCAAGAACCATTTAGGTCTTGCCTGAGTAAAGTAGTCGGTTGTTCTGACTTCGGTAAACATACAAAGCTTACCGAGCTTACCCGAGTCGACTATTTCCTTAACCTTTCTGTTAGCATTGAAAAAGCGTTGTACATGACCTACCGCGAGGATTTTATTGTTTCTGTTTGCGGCGTCGATCATTTCATCGCATTCTTTGACGGAGTTTGCCATAGGCTTTTCGACGAGCACATTATATCCGTTATTCAGGAAGAACACCGTACTCTCGCAATGGAGAAAATGCGGCAGATTGAGTATGACGGCATCGGCATTGAGGCTTGACGGTATTTCATGATAATCCGTAAAGTAGGGGACATTGTATTCCTCGGCAAGAGCCGATACCTTTTCCTTGTTTACGTCGCACAAAGCACAAAGCGAAAAATGCTCGGATGCTTCTATTGCTTTGATATGCTCAAGACCTATAATGCCTGTGCCGACGACAACGATTTTCTTTTTATTTTCCATACATTAAAGCTCTTCTTTCCACGAATCGATATTTTGACGAATAAATTCATCGTCGTTCAAATCAGGATACATTCTGTATACGCGGTCTATCTGTTCAGCCTGACCGGGTGAGAGCGTTTCATCGGGGTCGAGGCAGTATATATTTTTCATCAGCCCCTGTCTGAGCAATACTTTGTGAAGTCCTGCAATACAGCCCTTGAATCCGTTTGCAGTATCAAAGAATGCGCTGTTTGTATCCGTTATGGATGCCGCAAGGCTTAAAAGCTCAGGCGAAATCGAGTCTTTGTATTTTTCGGCTTTTGCCATTTCAAATATTTCGACAGCCTTTTTTGTCCATACGGACCAGTGTCCGAGCAGACCGCCGTCAAATGCTTTCTCGACAATTTTGCCGTCCTTTTCAAACTTGTAACGTGTAAGCAGATCGATGAGAATATTGTCGTCGTTGCCCGTGTAGAGCGTTATTTCATCACAACGTTCTGACATTGCCGCGGCACGCACTACATCAAGTGTAGTATAACGGTTAAACGATGCGCATTTTATTGCGACAACATTTTCCGTTGCGCATACTCTTTCCCAATAGTTGTAAGAAAAGACTCTTCCGCCTACGGCTGTTTGCAAATAAAAACCGATAACAGGCATTATTTTTGCAACCTGTTGAGTGCGAGCGACCAATTCATCCTCGCTCAGATGATTCAAGCCGCCCGGGCTGAGAAGAACCGCGTCATATCCGTATTTTGCCGCAATATGTGCTTCTTCGACTGCCTGCTCAACGGGACCGCATACTCCTGCAACCTTTACTATTGTTTTGCCTGTTTTCTTTTCAAACGAATCGATTTGTTCGGAAACTGTTTTCAAAACCGGTTCAAAAAGAGCTATATCGGGTCTGCGGATTGCAAACTGTGTTGTATGAACGGCAGTAGCGATTCCGCCCACACCGCAGTTCAGATAATAATTCATAAGTAAACGAAGTCCGTCTTTGTCCAGCTTTCTGTTTTCGTCCAACGCAAGCGGCGTTGCCGGAATAACGGTTCCTTGTTTTAATATAGCCAAAGCTTTTTCGTGTCTGTTCATTTATAAATAATTCCTTTCCGGATCAATAATTTCCTTTGCGCTCTTCGAAATGAGTCGGCTTGCCTAAAGCTCTGCCGCCGTCAAGTATCCATTCAGCCTGCCAGCGAATAAGCGTTTTTGCACTGACATCGGGATAACCGAATGTTTCGCAGGCAGCAGCCGAGTCGTTAAGATATGCGTCTGTTCCCACATCGTCACAAAATACGGGCTTTTTGCCGAGATATTCTCCAAGCTCGAGAGCCGCCTTTTTAACGGATACAGTTTCGGGTCCCGTTATGTTCATAACGGTTGCGGGGGATGTTGCATGGAGGAGAGCACGTATTGCTATTTCGTTTGCGCTTGCCTGCCATATAAAATTAAAGCACGGATTTGCAAGTGAAATAGGTGTGCCGTTCATGATTTTTTCTGCGAGGTCATACAATACTCCGTAACGCAGGTCGATTGCAAAGTTGAGTCTGTAAATAAATACGTTTGTGCCGTATTTGTTTGCGGCATATTCAAAAGCTCTTTCTCTTGCAAGACAGCTCATGGCATATTCGCCTGTCGGGTTCGGCTTGCATTTTTCATCGCATCCGCCCGTGTAAACGGGAACGATAGGATAAATATTACCCGATGAAAATACGACGATATTTGATTTTTTGAATTTGTCTGCCGTGAATGCAGGCAATGTTGAATTCATTGCCCATGTCTGCCATTCGTTGCCGTCTGTTCCGAACTTTTTGCCTGCCATGTATATAATGTTTTCGGCCTCGGGCAGTGAGTAAAGCTTGTCTTTGTCAAGCAGATCGGCAAAAATAACCTCCACACCGTTGTCTTGCATAAATTTAACGGCAATCTTATCGCTTCCGCGTGATACGCCGATAATTCTTTTTTCGATTCCCGCTTCTTTTACGGCTCTTTTTGCAAGAACGCACAATGAAGGACCCATTTTGCCTGCCGCACCGAGAACCATTATGTCGCCTTTTATTCGCTTCATATCCTCAATGAGCTTTTGTGATGGCGTCGTAAGCATTTCATTTAATTTTTCTTCTGTCCACATAATTAAACTCCGTTTTTTAACTGTTCAAATGATTTATATATTCTTCTTTTGTTATTTTCGGCTTGAATGAATCCGCAACATTCTTTGCTTTTTCGGCATTGTTATAAAGCAGCTCGGCAACCGTGCAGGCAAGTATTTGTGCGGGGAGAATGTATGCACAGTATTCGTCCTCGACAGTAAATTCCCTGCTGTGCAAAGCTCCGCTGAAGCCGCCTATGGACGGCTGAATAACAGGCATGAGGTAGCTGAGGTCACCTATATCCGAGGAGCCTGTAATTTCCTCGCCGTAAACAATGTTTTCATTGCCTACAAATTGAGCCGCAGTCTCTTCAAACACAGCTGAAAGCTCGCCGCTTTCGCTTATCGGAAGATAACCGGGTATATTTTCAATCTCGGCTTTTGCCGAAATCATTTCAGCCGCACCGCGAACCGCGCGCTCTACTGCCGATTCGCCTTTTTGAATTGCTTCCAATGAAGCGCCTCTGACGTACATATCAATGCAGACCTCATCGGGAACAGAATTTACGACGTCGCCGCCCTTTGTAATAATGGGGTGAATGCGAATTTTATCTTCATCGCGGAACGTTTCGCGGTTTGCGTGAATGCCGAGAATTGCAAGTGCCGCCGCATTGAGAGCGTTTACGCCGTAGTACGGAGTGCTCCCGTGAGCGGCTTTGCCCCTGAATGTTACGGTTTTGGCTGTAAAACCGAGATTGTGACCTTTTACGTACAGCTTTCTTTTCGGCTCGTCGGGCTGAGCGTGAATCATCATTGCCATATCGACATCATCAAACGCACCCTCCCAAATGAGCTGTTGTTTACCCGACAAATAGCGTATTTTGCCTTCTGCCTTAAGCTTTTTGCGTGCCGAAAGCTCGATAAATTCCTCCGCTGGAACAGCCATGAACGTGACGTCTCCGTCAATTTTATCGAGAATACCGCTTTTTTGTATACCGTATGCGGCACCTACAAGCGCCGATATTTGTGTGTTGTGGCCGCAGGCATGAGCGTTGGCGTTGCTGTCTGCAAAGGGATGCCCGGCGCACTTTAATGCGTCCATTTCGCCTATGATGCAGACGTTGTATTTGCTTGTTCTGCCTTTTGCTCTGGCTTTTACGCCTGTGAGCGCAACGGGGTATTCATAGGGAATACCGAGAGCGTCGAATTGCCTTCTTACGAGCGCGGATGTTTTTTCTTCCGTAAAGCCAAGCTCGGGATTTTTTTGAATTTCTTTTCCGACATCAATTATTTTGTCGGCGTTTGAATCGATTGCGTCGATTATTTTATTTTTTATCTCATCGAGAGTCATTTTTTTGTACCGCACGGACGCTTTTATTTTTTAAGCGCAAGCTTGAGAAAATTATCCGCGAACCATTCCTGTGTCGTTTTTATGTAATGCGAAAGATCACCCATAAACAAGCCGTCATCAAGTCTGCTCGGGTCATAGTTGGGCGCGTCGTGCGGATTTACTATGTGGCAGTTGGGAATAATCTTCTGCAATTCGCGGTATTCCGCATTAACCGCGTCGATGCCTTCCGTTGACATATTTTTCTGTTCCATATGCTTTTTGCGTACAATATCGTACAGATAAAGAGGCGTGTCAAAGCCTGTTGCTTCAATAAGTCCGCGGAACACTTTTTCATACAGCTCTTTGAAATCCTTTCTGTCGTATGAACCGGGGTATGTATCGCCCTCTCCGCCTATCCAATTTAAGCCGAGTGAGTGTACAATATCAAACCTTTCCTTGAGGTCCTTTGCAATGAGAGGCAGTATGAACATGGACCATTCGTACAATGCTATTTCGCAAACCTCCCATGTGCCCGGGCGCATTGCATAAGCGCGAGAGTAATTGGGTTCCCACATTCCTCCGACTATCATTTGTCCTCCGATTGATATTTGAACTATATGCAGATCCGGCAGAGCCTCGCCGTCATCTATTCTTTTCTGCCACTTTTTTGCAAGGAAAGATGCCATTGAATATGTGCAGTTCTGCGTCTCGCCGAGATTATAATCGTAAGACGTAAATCCGCTCCATTTTACATTCTTTACATCATAGGACTGATTGTCCTTTGTATCGAGCTTCCAGACGTTTTTCATCGGTTCCTTTATAATATCTTCCTCAGCCATAACCTGACAGTGAGCATGGGCATTTGACTGACCCATAATGTATACGACTGCCGCTTCTTTTTGTGCCATATGAATTTCCTCCGTTTTTAACTGCAAATAATTATAACATATATAATTTTGAGAGTCAAGTTTATATGCGGGATTACAGTGAAATTTCACATATGACGCGCCGTTTCCGCATATTAATTCAAAATATGTGCTTGCATAAATCGGTAATACGTGATAAAATAATAAAATAGGTGAAGAATGTACTTAATATCAATGAAAGGAATAAAGTATGGCTGGATTATTACAAGCGATATTCGGCGATCCGAATGAAAAGGAAATAAAAAGACTGTCGAAAATCGCAGATAAAATAGTAGAGCTTGAGCCTGTTATGCAGAGCAAGACGGATGAGGAGCTTAAGCAGTATACACAAATATTCAAGGATAGGCTTGCAAAGGGCGAGACGCTTGATGATATACTTGTTGAGGCTTTTGCCGTTGAGCGTGAGGCTTCATGGCGTGTACTCAATAAAAAACCGTATTATGTGCAGCTTATCGGCGGAATAATTTTGCATCAGGGCAGATGCGCCGAAATGAAAACAGGTGAAGGTAAAACGTTTGTTGCTCCTATTGCGGCGTACCTCAATGCGCTTACGGGCAAGGGCGTACACATAGTTACCGTAAACGAATATCTCGCAAAAACTCAGTGTGCGATAATCGGCAAGATATTTAATTTCCTCGGTATGTCATGCGGACTTATACTCAGAGAAATGAACCCTGAGGAAAGACAGAAGAATTATAACTGCGACGTTACATATGTAACGAATAACGAGCTCGGCTTTGATTACCTCAGAGACAACATGGTAATAGACAAGAAGAGAATGGTTATAAGAGATCTCAACTTTGCCATAGTCGATGAGGTCGACTCGATTCTTATCGATGAAGCACGTACACCGCTTATCATTTCCGGAACCGGAGAAAAATCAACGGCAATGTATTTTACGGCGGATAAGTTTGCATCGCGCCTTACGCCGGATGATTACGGCGTTGACGAAAAGGCAAAGACCGTATATCTTACCGACCAGGGAACAGTTAAGGCAGAAAAGTTTTTCAACATAACAAATCTTGCAGACGCCGAGAACATAGAATTGCAGCATTATATCCAACAGGCTATAAAGGCGCATTTCAACATGAAAAGAGATGTTGACTATGTCGTAAAGGACGGTCAGGCGATAATCGTTGACGAATTTACGGGCCGTCTCATGGTGGGCAGACGTTACAGCGATGGTCTGCATCAGGCGATTGAAGCAAAGGAAGGGCTTAAGGTTGAAAGAGAATCCGTTACGCTGGCAACAATAACATTCCAGAACTTCTTCCGTATGTATAAAAAGCTTTCCGGTATGACAGGTACGGCTAAAACGGAAGAATCGGAATTTAAGGCTATTTATGCGCTTGACGTTGTTGTTGTGCCGACGAACAAGCCAATGATAAGAATAGACGAGAACGATGTTGTTTATGCAAAGGAAAAGACCAAGTTCCAGGCGATAGTCGAGGACATAGCCGAATGCGCAAAAAGAGGACAGCCGGTTCTTGTAGGTACGGTATCGGTAGAAAAATCCGAAATGTTAAGCGCCATGCTCAAAAAGCGCGGCATAAAGCATCAGGTGCTCAATGCAAAGTATCACGACAGAGAAGCTGAAATAGTTGCTCAGGCAGGCAGACTTAACGCTGTTACCATTGCCACAAACATGGCAGGCAGAGGTACCGATATAATGCTCGGAGGAAACCCCGAGGTAATGGCAAAACAGGAAATGAAGCGCGAGGGATACGAGCCTGATATTCTCGAGCTTGTGGATACCTACGAGGAAACAAATGATGAAAGAGTAATCGCGGCAAGAGAGGTATTCAACAAGACTGTTGAGCGTTATAAAGTGCAGACGGACGCGGAAAAAGAAAAGGTTACGGCACTCGGAGGACTTTATATAATAGGTACGGAGCGCCATGAGAGCAGACGTATTGACAATCAGCTCAGAGGACGTGCAGGCAGACAGGGTGACCCGGGCAAATCACGCTTTTACGTATCGCTCGAGGACGACCTCATGCGTCTTTTCGGCTCGGAGAGACTTGACGGCATAATGAAAACACTCAACCCGGAGGATAATGTTCCGCTTGAAATGGGACTTCTCTCAAAGCAGATAGAAAATGCACAAAAGCGCGTTGAGGGCAGAAACTTTGCAATAAGAAAGAGCGTTTTGCAGTATGACGATGTAATGAACCGTCAAAGAGAGCTTATTTACGACCAGCGCCGCAGAGTTCTCGAGGGCGAAGACGTCAACGGATTTATTATGGACATGATAGATACCGTTGTGGATGAAGTCGTAACGGCATATACAGCCGAATCTGACGATCCGCTCGATTATAACTTCGACGGTATGGTTGAGTATATTGAATCTCTTTTCATGCCGAGAGGCTCGCTTAAATTCACGCCCGAGGAGAGAAAATCGATTGACAGAGAGACGCTTGCCAAACGCATTAAGGAAATGGCAAGGGATGAGTATCACAAGCGCGAGGAACTGAACACACCTGAAGTAATGAGAGACCTGGAGAGAATCATTCTTCTGCGCGTTGTAGATGCAAAGTGGCGTGACCACATAGACGCAATGTCTCAGCTGCGTGACGGCATGAATCTCAGAGCATATGCAAACAGAGATCCTGTTATCGAATATCAAAAGGAATCGTTTGAAATGTTCGATGAAATGACTACGGCAATTCAGCATGAAACATTGAAGATGCTGTTTAACGTCGTTGTCAAGAACCGCGATGAAATGCCCGTCGGCAGAAGAAAAGAACCGGAGAACATGAAGATCAACAGAACGAGCGACGGCACAGTCATAAACGAGCCGAATAAAACGGTAACGACGGTTGTGGCAAAGAAAACTCCGGGCAGAAATGAGCTGTGCCCATGCGGAAGCGGTAAAAAGTACAAAAACTGCTGCGGAGCACACAAGCAAGCCGCAGAATGAAAACAGTATAGCCGTATGATTTTTACGGCATATATTTTCAAAAAAGCAATAAAGAAAAATTAAAAGAAAAATAATACAAAAACAAGAGAGGGTGATATTTATGCAGATAGATGCAGCAAAGCAAAAGCTGAATTATCTATACGAAGTCATAAAACAGGTAGGTGATGCACTTTAACTTAGGTTCCATGAAGCAAAGAATCGAGGAACTTAATATGACGCTTTCCGACCCGGAGGTATGGGGCGATCAGGAAAAGGTCAACAAATTGAATGCAGAGCTGAAAAGCTGTACAAACAAAACGGAAATACACGACGACTTGATGTCAAAGTTAGACGATGCCTCAACGCTTATTTCGTTTTACGAGGAGGCGGGAGACGAGGAATCGCTCAACGAAGCGGAGGCAGTGCTTCAGGCGGCGGAAACGGAAATAGAAACGCTCAGGCTTGAGACGCTGCTCAACGGCAAATACGATAAGTACAATGCCATAATAAGCCTTCATGCCGGTGCAGGCGGAACAGAGGCTATGGACTGGACGGGTATGCTTCTCAGAATGTATACGCGCTGGGCAGAGCACAAGGGCTTTACGGTAACAACGCTCGATTATCTTGACGGCGAGGAAGCCGGAGTAAAAAGCGTTACGCTGAAAATAGAGGGCGAATACGCATACGGCTATCTCAAGGTCGAAAGAGGAGTTCACAGACTTGTAAGAATTTCTCCGTTTGATGCGGCTAAAAAGAGACATACATCGTTTGCTTCGGTTGATGTTATGCCGGAGCTGAATGATGACTTAAGCGTTGAGATAAGACCTGAGGATTTGAGAGTAGATACGTACAGATCGTCAGGCGCAGGCGGACAGCACGTCAACAAGACAGAGTCTGCCATAAGAATTACTCACATTCCGACAGGCGTTGTTGTTCAGTGTCAGAACGAACGTTCTCAGATACAGAACAGAGAGACTGCCATGAATATGCTCAGAGGTAAGCTCATGGCGCTCAAGGAACAGGAGGAAATGGCAAAGCTTTCCGACATAAAGGGCGAGATAAAGAAAATAGAATGGGGTTCACAGATACGTTCTTATGTTTTCTGCCCGTATACTATGGTCAACGACCACAGAACGGAGATAAAAACTCCGAACGTGCAGGCTGTTATGGACGGAGATATAGATTTGTTCATAATAGGGTATCTTAAGGCGTTGAACTCATAATGAATTAAAGGAGTTTTTAATGCGGTACACATATAGAAAAATAATTTTACTTTTAACTTCGGTATGTATGCTGCTTGCCATGTGCAGCTGCTCGGCTGAGCCGAGCAGTGATGCCGGTGCAAAATCGCCGGATCCGACACCTTATACGACATCAAATTCAAAACCTATCGCACCTTATGACAGCGTAAAGATAATCAGCTGGGCAAGAGTCGCAAACAGTGCGCTCGGTACGTCCGCACTTGAATATATAATGCTTAATTTCGGACTTAAGGTCGAAGAAAAATTGTTTTCGTCACAGAATATGAGCGATAACATATTGCGGCTTTATGCGGCGGATATTTCTCCGGAGCTTGCAACGGGAATTTCCGTTGAAACGGTAAAAACTCTCGCGCAGGGCGGTTATCTGAGCGAGCTTTTCGGCTTGCGGGACAGCTTAGAAGATTACTTTGCACTGTGGGAGGACGATGAAAATGCGTGGGAATACACAAAAAAAGATATTTGCGTTTCTTCGTCAGACGGAACCGAAGAGCTTTACTGCCTCGTGCCCGTCAACAGAAAAGCCTCAAGGGCATGGATATATAATAAAACGCTGTTTGATGAAAATTCAATGCAGTTCCCGTCAACGCTGACAGAGCTTTACGATACGCTTTCAAGATACAAGGAAAAGCATTCCACATCGGGCGCAGTTTGGACAAACCGATATGACGCGCTTCAGTTTACGGCTATTCTCAATGCTTACGGACTGACCGATGATGTGTGGCAGACGGATGAGGACGGCAATGTTTTCTTCCTTTACGCTCAAAAAGAATGGTATCAGGCGCTTGAGTGGCTTACAAAATTCGAAAAGCTCGGCGCTGTGCCTGTCGACAAGAACGGCCGCCTTACATCACTCGACGAGAAGGAGTATTCAAATGCCACATCGGGCTCTCAGCAGATAATAGAGTTTACAGACAGCTATAATTATCTTTATATACAGTCAAAGCAAAAAGGCTCTTGTGAATGGGCTGTGGCTGATGTTATGATTGCGGCTGACGATTATACAACACCTGTGCTGTCGGCGAATGTTCCGTATATAAATGAAGCAACGTGCATTTCGTCATACGCTTCGGAGGCTGTCAAAAAGCAGATACTCGCATTCATTAATTGGTGCTGTACAAATGACGGAAATATGTGGGCGAATTTCGGCTGCAAGGGCGACGGATATACGATAAACGATGCGGGCGAATTTGTTTTCCTGAAGTATTACTCCGATGAAATGACACCGAATATTTCAAAAAAGGATTCGGGCAGCATATCGGATATTACGGTAGGCAGAATGTTTACAACGGTGCCGTGGGATAAAATAAATATAAGCGGAGTTTCAAACAGATATTCGGCTGAAGAGGCATTTCTTCAAAACGCAAAGCTTAGGCTTGTGTATCCGGAAAGATTCGGCACTCTTGAAAGCGTTACCGAAGATAAAACAATGCTTTGGGAGTATGTGCAGATAAGAAGCAATCTGGAAAAGCTTGCCGAGGATTTTGAAGAATATTCAAGACAAAACGGATTTTCGGAATATTTTTGGAATAAGTATTACAATTCATTGCTTGAAGCCGGACTCGAGGAGTATACGGCAATAATGCAAAAGAGAAAATTGTAACATATATCCGCAAGAAAGCAATTATTTATTGACTTGAATGTAAAAATGTTGTATAATATTGAAGCGTTGAAAATATTTTCGGCGTTGATATTTTAATAAAACCATCAAATGTTAAATAAAAGGAGCTGGAATCTGCCGTATTAGCAGAATTCCGAATAATACTATGCTTGACATTAATTTGATACGTACAAAACCGGAGTATGTAAAGGAGAGACTTGCGGCTAAGGGCTGCAAGGCCGATATTGATGAGCTTTTGGCTATGGACGCCGAAAAGCGTGCGCTTATGACTCGGGTAGAGGATAAAAAAGCAGAACAGAACAGGGTATCGAAGCTTATCCCTCAGATGAAAAAAGCAGGCGAAGACGTTTCCTCGGTTATGGCGGAAATGAAGACGCTTTCAGAGGATATCCGCGTTATGGATGCCGAACTTAATGAAAAAACAGCAAAAATCAAAGCGTTTATGGACGCTTTGCCGAATCTTCCGGATGATGATGTAATCCCGGGCGGCAAGGAAAACAATAAGGTCGTTTACGTTTACGGAGAAAAACCTCAATTTGATTTTGCCGCAAAGGATCACGTTGAGCTTGCAACAACGCTCGGACTTGTTGACTATCCGAGAGGCGCAAAGCTCGGCGGCAACGGCTTCTGGATATATAAGGGCCTCGGAGCACAGCTTGAATGGGCACTCATAAATTTCTTTATTGAATGTCACCTGGCTGATGGCTACGAATTCATGCTTCCTCCGCACATACTTACTTATCAGTGCGGCTACACGGCAGGTCAGTTCCCGAAGTTTGAAGAGGACGTATTTTCACTCCAGGAGGACGCAAAAGACGGCAAGTTCAACTTCTTCATGCTTCCTACGGCGGAAACGGCTCTTATCAATTATCACAGAGACGAGATTTTGACAGAGGACGAGCTTCCGAAAAAATATTTTGCATACACACCGTGTTACAGACGTGAGGCGGGAAGCTACCGCGCAAACGAGAGAGGCATGATAAGAGGTCATCAGTTCAATAAGGTGGAAATGTTCCAATATACTGTTCCGGAAAATTCGGATGCGGCACTTGACGAGCTTATACGCAAGGCAGAATATATCGTGGAAAAACTCGGACTTCATTACAGACTCTCAAAGCTTGCGGCTGAGGATTGCTCGGCTTCTATGGCAAAAACGTTTGACGTTGAAGTATGGCTTCCGAGCATGAACGAATATAAGGAAGTATCTTCTGCTTCCAATGCAAAGGATTATCAGGCAAGACGCGGCAACATCCGTTTCAGACGCAACGCAACCAAAAAGGTGGAATACCTTCATACGCTCAATGCTTCCGGAATGGCAACGAGCAGGTTGCTCCCCGCTATTCTCGAACAGCATCAGCAGGCGGACGGCAGCGTTGTAATACCTGAGTGCCTCAGAAAATTCATGGGCGGAAGAGAAAAAATAGAATCGCTCAAATAACAGAAAATAAAAAGCCGACGAGTCAAAAGTGGACAGCCGGCTTTTAAACTCTTGAATAGATTTTTAAATTCATGATAAATACATAAAATTTTCATCATATGTGATATACCACTGATGAAAAGTGTGTTATAATTATTATAATGTGAGGCAAAAGTGTAATTTATTGCCGAACGGGATCAGCGCTCAACCGGCGCACCGAAAAAATAATAAAATGGGGTGTAAAAACTTTGATAGAAGTACGTAATCTGACCAAAATATACGGTCATCACCATGCTGTCGACAATATTTCATTTAAGGTCGAGGACGGCGAGGTACTCGGCTTTCTCGGACCCAACGGAGCAGGCAAAACGACTACCATGAACATTCTGACGGGCTATATATCCGCAACTTCCGGACAGGCTCTCATAGACGGAGTGGATATTTTGGATGACCCGGAGGGTGTTAAGAAAAAGATAGGTTATCTGCCTGAATTTCCGCCGGTATATTCTGAAATGACGGTTTCGGAATACCTTGATACGGTTTGCAAGCTGAAAAAGATAAAAGAATCCGAAAGAAAGAAAACAATGGAAGCCGTTATGGAGGTAACACGTATTGCCGACATGAGAGGCCGTCTCATCGCAAATCTTTCAAAGGGTTATAAGCAGCGTGTGGGTTTGGCACAGGCTCTTGTCGGCGACCCGAAAATTCTCATTCTCGACGAACCGACAGTCGGTCTTGACCCGAAGCAGATAATAGAAATACGCAGTCTCATAAAGGGACTCGGCAAAAAGCATACCATAATACTCAGCTCGCACGTTCTTGCCGAGGTAAGCGCGGTATGCGAAAGAATAATAATAATTAACAAGGGCAAGCTTGTTGCGGATGATACACCGGATAATCTCTCAAGACAGCTTCAGGGCGCAAACAGACTTCAGATACGTATTGCCGCACCCGAAAAGCAGGCGATAAAAATCATTCGTGATATTCCGGGCATTGTGAACGTACAGTTCCAGGGCTCAAGGGAAGCGGGAACAAGCGACCTTGTTGTTGAAACGGGAGCTGACCTCGACGTAAGAAAAACCGTGTTCAACGGAGTTGCACGCTCGGGCTATCCGCTTCTTATGATGAGACCGTTGGATATGTCTCTTGAAGAAATATTCCTCAAGGTTACTCATCTTGACAAGGAGGTATAATATGTTAGCGGTTTTTGAAAAGGAATTTAAGGGATATTTCCGTTCTGCTGTGGGTTCGGTGTTTATAGGCTTGTTTCTGCTTGTTTCTGCGGGAATATTCGTGTTCGGATATTTGCTGAACGGTGTTGTTGCTTATACTGCATACCTCAGCTATCTCAACCTTGTTCTCATGATAACGGTTCCGATTTTGACGATGAAAACGTTCTCCGAGGAGCGCAGAACAAAGACAGACCAACTTTTGCTCACAAGCCCCGTCAAGGCATCGGAAATTGTTCTCGGAAAGTATTTTGCGGCAGTTGCAGTTCTTTTTATTACTCTCCTGCTTCACTCGCTCGATGCGATAGTAATATCGTTTTTCTCGATAAATATGTACTTCCTTGATGTTCTTGTCGCATATGTGGGACTTTTCCTTGTCGGCTGCGCGTACATCGCAATAGGCGTGTTTGTTTCATCGACAACGGATAACCAGGTTATCTCTGCGATAATAACATTTGCCGTGCTTCTTGTGATATATATTATACAGTGGCTTTCAACATCGGTAACATCATCTGTCACAACGGGCATTGTTACCTGCGCTGTTATTGCACTCGGCATAGTGGTGCTTATATACTGCACAACACGCAATAAGGTTGCGTCTGTATGTACTGCAATCGTGTGCGCATTGGCAATAGCGATTACGGCACTTATCAATTCGGATATTTATGCGGGCTTGCTTAACAGTATGCTGACATGGCTCTCGTTGATTGAAAGATTTACGGAATATCTCAAAGGCTCTGTAAGCATTTCGTCGCTTATTTATTTATTGAGCTTGTCATTTGTGTTTGTCTACATGACGGTATATCAGGTGGAAAAACGCAGATGGGTCGGCTGATTGCACTGAAGCAATGTATAAAGCAAATCTGATTATGCGCCGAATAAAAGGCGATGCTTCCGGTGAATATGAAAAAACCGGACACTTAAAGAGGAAAGGATTGTATAATATATTATGAAATTTAAATTTAGCTTGTCAGAGGCTTTCAGAGACAGAAAGTTCAAGTACAGCGGTACTGCGACGATTCTTGTTATTGCCGTTGTTATTGCGACACTGATAGTTAATCTTCTTTGCAGCTTTATTCCTTATAAGATTGACGTTACTTCCAATAAGTTTTATTCTATTTCAAACAAGACGCTTAACGTGCTTGACAGACTTGAAAAGGATATAGATATATATTTCCTTTATCAGGCAGGCGAGGAAGACGACAATGTAATGGAGCTTGCATCAAGATATGTTATGGCTTCAAATCATATTTCAACAAAGGTTGTTGACCCTATTGCAAATCCGGGCTTCGCGGAGCAGTATAAGATCGACAGTGATAAGGCATCGATGACACCTTCCTCGGGAAGTGTAATAGTCGAGTGCAAGGAAGTTGATAAATTTGCCGTATTGCAGGAGACTGATTTATATTCCTACAATTATGATGATGAGGGCAATCTCACATCGGCATATTTTGATGCGGAGCAGGCTTTCACAAGCGCCATTGCGGCTGTAACAAATGAAAAAACATATAATATCGCACTTCTTACGGGACACAATGAGGATTCTATGCCGGAGGCAATGCTTGAAGTGCTTAACAATATGTTCTTTAACGTTTTTGACCTTGACTTGAAATCGGAAAAGCAGATTCCGCCGGAAACAGACGTTTTGGTTGTGCTCGCTCCGGAATGGGATATAACGGAAGATGAAAAGGACATAATAATGGATTACCTTGACGTGACGGATACTGCCGGAAACGCTATATTCATTATGGGCAAGGCATCTGTACCGACTCCGAATTTTGATGAAATTATGGCTTATTACAGCCTTACGCTTGATGACGAGGTAATTTACGAGGAGGATTCCTCATTGTACGCAGGCGGAATCAAATACGCTCTCATGCTTCCGTACAAATCTGTAAGCGCAACTCAGTCGGCAGGCGTATCACAGAAGCTTTATCTTAACAAGGCAAAGCCGATTTACAGTTCGGAGCTTAAAAAGACAACTATCCGTCTTGAGGACGTTGCCGTAACATCTTCAACTGCATGGTCATCGGCGGACATCAAGTCAGGTACTATGGATTTTGAAGAGGGCAAGGATACACCTACCGTAAACGGATTCGTGCCGGCTATTGCCGTAACGGAATACGGAAATAACGAGGGTACGCTTTATTCAAGACTTTTCATAGTAAACTGTGCCGAATTTATGCTTTCGGATCAGCTCAGACTCAACAACTACTCAAACGATGAGGTGTTCTATTCCGCACTGCTGTGGTGTCTTGACAGCTCAAGCGCTATGATAACGATAACGCCTAAATATTATGTTACGGCTACACACACTCTTTCCAGCGGCGGCGTTTATGCGTATGCAATCGTATTGGGAATAGTTGTTCCGATTTTAATACTCGGCGGCGGCTTGGTTGTATATTTAAAGAGGAGACATTTGTAATGACAAAGAAATTAAGATCGATAATCATAACCCTTTCGGTTGGTTTGATTGCTCTGGTTGCATACTTTGTTGTGGATTATATAATACAAAATCAGCAGGCTGACGAGGTCACAAAGGTCAAGCTGACTGAGTTTTCGGCAAGCAATATTGCATCGCTGAAGGTTACGTTGCAGGACGGACAGTATTACTACATTACCGAAAATGCGGACGCTTCAAGCGAGGATTCGACGGTATCATATAAGGTTACATTCAACGGCTTGTATGAAGGCCTGGCTTACAGCGCATCATCTGCAAAATCAATGATGACATATGCATGCTCTTTGACGGCTCAAAGAGATATGGGCGAAACGGACGAGTCGGAATATCCGCTTTACGGACTTGACAATCCTCAAAGCGTCGTTACGCTTACGAAAATGAACGGCGATACATTCAATATATACGTCGGAAGCTCGACAAATGCAGGCTCTTCATATTACTGCAGAGTTGACGGCAGCGACCATGTATATATTATTTCCGGAGCGCACGGGGAAATGTTTACAAGAGAACCGAATGATATGCGTATTACGCAGTTCTCTGTTGCCGTTTCGCCTGAAAATGTAGCATCATTTTTATGGAGATACGGTGAAAACAAGGAAATATACGTTTACAGAGAGCTTGAAGAATCTGTATTCAATCCTTTTACAAAGTATTTTGTATCATCTCCGTGGGCAAATGAAATGCCAATAAACGGCGATACATTCTCGGAGCTTCTCAACGGTCTGGACGTATTGTACATCAACGATTATGTTACACCGAAGCTTGACGGAAGCGATGTAAACCTTGCGGATTACGGACTTGACGATCCGTGGGGATACTATAAAATTACGGGAACGGACGGAACAGTTCAGGAATTTTCATTCGGTGACTACACCGATGATGATTTGAAGTATTACTGCTATATGCTCGACCACGCAACAAACGATATTTATACTGTTGCAAGAGGCAGAGTGTCATTCCTTGAAGAGTACAAGGCTTTGACTGTTACGACGCCGTACATCGTAAACGCATATATGAAGGATATACAGTACCTCACGGCTGAATTTGACGGCAAAACATCTGTTCTTGAAATGAAGAGAATTTACCTTTCGGACGAAGAGAAAGAAGAGCTTGAGAACGCAGGTGAGACTGTTGTTGATTATAATACAAAAGTAACGCTTGACGGGGTTACTTACGACTCTTACAGTATGTCCATGCTTTATCAGTGCGCAACGGGAATATTGATTCAGGGTGAGTATAAAGGCTACGAGCATGAAGAAACGCCAATGCTGAAAATTACATTCCAACCGTTCGATGCCGATGAAAAACCGTGTGTTATTGAATATTATAAAATAGACAACAATTTCTGCGCGGCATATATTAACGGAACGTGTGATTTTATTGTTTCCGTGAAAGCTGTTCAGGGTTATATAGACGGCGTGCAGATAGTTAAAGACGGCGGAACACCGAATTATGTGGTGTGATGTGATTCATTGAATTTATATGATAACGCTAATAATCCGAGGTTTGAAAAACAGCTTCGGATTTTCTTTTTGCATGAATAAATGAATTACGGATAAATAATAAATGCTTTTCTTGTCCCGATTGCAATAAATTTGTGCTTTTGTTCGAAAAAAACCATATTTTTTTATTCAATAATGCTTTATTTTCGGCAACATTTGTGGTATAATACAATTAAGTGGATTTATGCGTTGAAATTGTTTGACGTATGAAATAGATCATTTAAGGTGGGAAATTATGAAAAAAATCTTATTGTTTATCGTGCTTGCAGTGGCGGCACCTTTTGTGCTCTGCGCTTGCACTCACGTGCATGAGTTCGGCGAGTGGCAGATTGTAAATGATGCGACTTGTCTTGAGGAAGGCGTTCGCGAGAGATACTGCTCCTGTGGGGAAAAAGAGACTGAACCAATATCTCCGAAAGGACATAATTATGTTGAAACGGTGATTCCGCCGACAGAGGATGAAAAAGGGTATACGGAGCATAAGTGCTCTGTATGCGGAGATACATACAAGGATAACTATGTAAATTGTTTTTCGGAGGGCCTTGAATATGCAGTAAGCGACGTCGGAAAAATTTGCGTTATAACCGGCATTGGAACCTGCACGGATACCGATATATCGATTCCGAAAAAAATAAACGGCTACACAGTAAAGGGAATCGGACTTAATGCGTTCTATAATTGCGAAAACATAACGAGCGTAAAAATTCCCGACGGAGTTGTGCTGATAGCTTCATCGGCATTTATGTATTGCACATCACTTTCAAGCGTTACGATACCCGATAGTGTAATGCAAATAGAGGATTCGGCATTTTACGGGTGCAAAAATCTTACAAGCATAGAATTACCCGACAGCGTTATAACGATAGGAGACATGATTTTTTGCTACTGCGAAAATCTTGAAAGCATTTCAATGTCCAAAGGCCTTGTTTCAATTGGGGCAAAGGCGTTTTACGGTTGCGAAAATCTCGGCGAAATAGATTTGCCCGACAGCCTCACGACAATAGGCGACGAGGCATTCTATGGGTGTAAAAAAATTACGAGCATTACAATTCCCGAGAACGTATCATTAATAGGAAACAACATATTTGAACGCTGTAAGGCACTTAATACCGTAAACTATAATTCTTATTTTGACCAGAGCAGCACTTTTATGAATTGGGAATCGATAAATACGGTTAATTTCGGAGGAATATGTGTTCCGAAAGACATCCTTTTCGGCTGTAACAATGTCAAGAATGTTACAATAGGCGATAAGGTTGAATCAATAGGAGTAAGAGCGTTTGCATACTGCAATAACATTACAAGCATAACGATTCCGAACAGCGTGAAAACAATAGGAGATAGCGCGTTTGAAGGTAGCGCCATTGAGAGCATTACTATTCCCGGCAGCGTGGAAAAAATAGATACTGCGGCATTTCGTAATTGCCAAAAGCTTGAAAACGTGACAATGGAGGACGGTGTGAAGACAATAGGAGAATCCGCGTTTTCATCTTGTGAGAAATTAAGGAGTATAACGATACCGTACGGAGTAACGGTAATAAGCACTTATATGCTTTCATACTGCACAGCCCTTGAAAGCGTAACGCTTCCCGACGGCTTGGAGGTAATAGGTAACCAGGCATTTTTAGGCTGCACTGCTCTTTGTAATATAACGATTCCGGACGGTACAACCCAAATAGGCAACAGCTCATTCTCGTATTGCACAAGTCTTGCGGACATAACGCTTCCCGAAAGCGTGAACACAATAGGGGAAGGTGCATTCGATGGTTGCAGTAGCCTTACCAAAATGGTAATACCGAATGGCGTAACCGTGATAAGCGACTATTTATTCGGTTATTGTGACAACCTCACGGAAGTAATATTGCCTGACAACATAACGGAAATAGGTGCGGGCGCATTTATGGATTGCTTCAATCTTGAGGGTATTGCAATTCCGAAAACCGTGACGGAAATAAAGGCACAGGCATTTTACGGATGTAAAAACCTTAAAAGCATAGACATACCGTCAAACGTAACTAAATTGGGAAACGGAGTATTCAACGGTTGCACAAGCATTACCGAAATAATAATACCCGACGGTGTGACGGAAATCGGTCAGGAAGCGTTCAACGGTTGCGTTGCTCTTGAAAACATAGTGCTTCCGAATGGATTGGTTGCAATAGAAAACGGAACATTTGGCGGCTGCTCGGTTCTCAAAAGCATAACAATACCGGTAGGTGTTACAAAAGTAGGCGATAATGCGTTTGACGGTTGCAGTGCTCTTACAAGCATAGAACTGCCCGACGAAGTAACGTCAATAGGAGTCGAAGCATTCAGAAATTGCAGTGGCATTACGAGCATAACAATACCTAAGAGCGTTACAGTGATAGGCCAACAAATATTCGACGGATGCAACGCTCTCAAAACAGTAAACTATAACTCACCGTATTATTTGTCGGAATGGAGAACATTCTTGAATATAAAATCAATAGAGACTGTAAATTTCGGCGGAGATACTGTTCCGATTTCAATACTTTACGGTTGCACAAACGTCAAAAACGTTACGATCGGAGAAGGCGTGACAATAATAGAAAGAAGCGCGTTTTACGGTTGCACCTCTATTAAAAGTATAGTTCTGCCTGAGAGCCTGACAACAATAGCAGATGAGGCGTTTGCCGGCTGTACGGGTCTTTTGAGTATAAATATACCCGAGAACGTAACGGAAATAGGATGTAACGCATTCAGCGGTTGCAGTAATATTACAAGCATAACGATACCGAACGGCGTAAGAGCATTAGATAACGGCGTATTCAGCGGCTGTACAAATCTTTCGAGTATAACGTTGCCTGATAGTATACAATCGATATTGGCTTTCGCATTCAGTGGCTGTAACAGCATTACAAGCATAACGATGCCTGACAGTGTTATAATAATAGGCGAGATGGTGTTCCGTGACTGCGCGAATCTGGAAAGCGTTTCGATTCCGAGCGGCGTAATAATGTTGGGGAGAAACGTATTTGAGAACTGCCCAAAGCTTACAAATATAACATTTGCAGGCACGAGGGCACAGTGGGAGGCTATTGAAAAAGAGAATGATTGGAATTACGGCATGAGCACAAATACAATACATTGCTCGGACGGTGATTTCAGCTGGTAAAAGGTATTAAGAGGCAATGGTTTGACATTGCCTCTTTTTTTATATACGGGTAATATTGATTTTGGATGATATTTGATTAATATATACCGTATTTTTAAAAAATATGGTATAATTATAAGTAGTTGATGATTTATAATTTGAAATGATAAAATATTTGAAATTGTTTTGGGAGAATGTTATGAAAAAGATCTTATTGCTCATTGTTATCACATTGGCAGTGCCGTTTGTGTTCTGCGCCTGCAATCACGCGCACGAGTTCGGCGAGTGGCAGATTGTTAATGATGCGACTTGTCTTGAGGAAGGCGTTCGAGCGAGATACTGCTCCTGTGGGGATAAAGAGACTGAAGTAATTCCAAAGAAAGAACATAATTATGTTGAGACCGTTGTTGAACCGACAGAAAAAACAGAGGGCTATATTGAACATAAGTGTTCTATGTGTTCAGATACATATAAAGACAAATACACATCTTACGGCTCTCAGGGCTTGACTTATACAGTAAACAGTGACGGGATAACCTGCACAATATCGGGCTTGGGTACTTGCAAGGATACGGAAATCATTATCCCGAGTAAAATTGATGATTATATTGTAACGGCTATTGCGGATCAAGCGTTCTATTATTTAAAAAGTATTACGAGCATTTCAATTCCGGATAGCGTAACCACAATAGGAAACGAGGCATTCAGAGGCTGTCAAAGCGTCGAAAGTATAACAATTCCCGGCAGTGTAACGACAATAGGAGAAATTGCGTTTGGATATTGCAGTAATCTTAGTGACATAACAATTCCTTACGGCGTTACAACAGTAAAAAGGGATACATTCTTTGGCTGCAGTCGCTTGAAGAGCATAAAAATACCCGACAGTGTAACAACAATAGAAAACTATGCGTTCAGAGGGTGTGACGGCTTGGAGAGCATAACGATACCGGACGGTGTAACATCAATAGGATGCGGAGCTTTTCTCGCTTGCACAAGCCTTACCGATATAACGATATCGGATGGCATAACAATAATTGAAAAAGCAACCTTCGACGATTGTAAGAGCCTTGTCAACGTAATAATTCCCGACAGCATAACATCGATAGGAAAGTACGCTTTCAGCGGTTGTGAGAGCCTTCAAAGCGTAAGAATACCCGATGCTGTAACGGTAGTGGGAGATTATGCTTTCAACGGTTGCAGTAGTCTTACCGATATAACAATTCCGGACGGCGTGACAACAATAGCGCTTGGCACATTCTATGGTTGCAGCAGCTTAAAAAACATAACACTCGGCAACAAAATAACAAAAATAGACCAGCAGGCATTTTGCTCTTGTGAAAGCATTACAAGCATTACGATACCTGACGGCGTTGAGACAATAGGATATGCCGCATTCAGTTATTGCAGTAATTTAAAAACAATAGTGATACCCGACAGTGTAACGGCAATAGGAAATAATGCCTTCTACGCTTGCGAGAGCCTTATAAGCGTAACAATACCCGACGGTATTACAGCAATAGGAAATAATACATTTAACAACTGCAAGAGCCTTTCAAGTGTGACAATACCCGACAGTGTAACAACAATGGGCAATAATGTATTCAGTAATTGTGCAAGCCTTACAAGCATAACAATACCCGACAGTGTAACAACAATAGGAAAGGGCTCATTCAATAATTGCTCAAGTCTGACAAGCATAACAATACCGGGCAATGTAACAAAAATAGGCAAGAAGTTATTCAACGGATGCACGAATCTCACAAATATAACATTTGCGGGTACGAAAGCTCAGTGGGAGGCTATTGAAAAAGAGGATGAATGGAATGGCGGTATGAGCACGAATACGATACATTGCTCAGACGGCGATTTCAGCTGGTAAGATGTATGAAGAGGCGGCGAAAATTCGCTGCCTCTTTTTTATAATCCGTCTTGAACTGCTCTCTTAAACCCCGTTTCATATTCTTATTGATTGTCTCGGCGAGAAATTTTATTATATCATGATTTTCGGGACGAGTGTTTGCGCCGTTCATATAAAATAAAATTAAATTATGAACGGTAAGGAGAACTGATATGTCAAAAACTGTTTTTTTATCGCCGTCAAGACAAAAGCACGTCGTGGGCAACGGCGAATACGGCACGGAAGCAGAAAGAATGAACGAACTCGGCAATATAATCGAAGCCGAGCTTGAACGCAACGGAATTTTCGTGGAGCGCGAGGGCAATGAGATCGAAACAAACGAGCGAATACAGATAGCAAACAGCATCAATGCGGACGCATACGTGTCGCTTCACAGCAATCATGCACCCGAAAATATGTCGCGCAAGCTTCAGGGCACCGAAATTTATGTTTGCCCGGATAATGAGGAATCCTTAAGGCTTGCCTCGGTCATATATAAAAATATGCGGAATGTAAAAGGCTTTGCCGACAGAGGCATAAGAAAAAACGAACGCTTTACAGAGGTTATTTTGCCTAAAATGCCGTGCTGTCTGATTGAGACGGATTATCATGACAATTACGAGCGCTCGTGCTGGATAGTGGAAAATATGCGCGAGATAGGTATCTCTGTTACAAGGGGAATACTTGAATATTTCGGTATGGAGTATAAAGAAAGAATCAAACAGAAATATTACAGGGTTCAGCTCGGCGCGTTCACAGACAAACAGAACGCGGAGAGAATGTCGCGTATGTTGCAAAACGCAGGATTCCCGACTGTGATAAAATATTATTGACGGATTTGAAAAGGGAATTATATAATTTAACAAATTGTAAAAATATCACGTGATATATTGACATTGATGCTGAAATGTGTTACACTCCAACTTAATGGAATCCAAATAGGAGGAAAGCATATGAACGAGATAATTAAGCTGTACGTTTCGCCTGAGGGGCTTGATGCCAATGACGGCACAAAAGACAGACCCTTTGCAACGGCAAAAAGAGCGTTTGACGAAGTCAAAAATATAGTCAAAAACGGACTTTCGGCGCCTGTTACCGTTTATTTTCACGGCGGAGATTACAGCGTATCATGTATTGAACTTACAAAAGCTGACAGCGGCTCGGAAGAGTTTCCCATAACGTACAGAGCCTACGGTGACGGAGAAGTTATATTCAACAGCGGAATTTCACTTGATATGTCGGATTTCAGACCTGTTGAGGGAGCTGTGAAAAACAGGCTCAAGGAGAGCGCAAGAGATAAGGTGCTTGTTTATGATCTGAAAAAGCACGGAATTACAAAAGAACAGGTTGGTCCGCTGTACGCTTTCGGTTCGCATAATACGGCAAGCAGATACCCGGGCGATACTGTGGGCAAAAACAGCGAGCTGTTCTGGAATGACAAGCGTCTTACCATGGCAAGGTATCCCAATGAAGGCTTTCTTGAAATCAAGGGCGTTGCGGATTGGGGCGAGTGCATAAGACTGTCACGTGACGGGGAATTCAATCCGTATTGGAGAGACGTTAAAAGACCGTTGCGCGGAGGCACGATAATTGTAGATGACGAAACTGTTGAGGAAATGAAAACGTGGCAGACGCCTGAGACTGCGTGGGCGTTCGGATACTTTTTTGTGGATTGGGGCGATGCGGCTACTCCCGTTGATTGGATAAATCTTGAGGACAAGACCGTAAAAATGAAATTTACTTCGCCTTACGGATACAGAGAGGGCGGTCAGTATTTCCTTTTTAACGTACTTGAAGAGCTTGACGCTCCGGGAGAATATTTCATAGACAGGGACGAGCTTCTCATTTATGTATATCCGCCGAAAAAGCCGCAGGAGTCGTCGGCAATGCTGTCGCTCTCGCGCGATAACATAATTAAGGCTAACGATGTTGAGTATATTAATTTTGAAGATATTACATTCAAGGGCAACAGAAACGACGCGATAATAATAAACGGTAATAACTGCACTATAAAAAATTGCAAGCTGATTGATATATGCGGCTGGGCAATAAGAATGACGGGAATTAACAACGTTGTGTACGGCTGTGACATTTCGCGCACAGGCGAAGGCGGAATATATCTTGAAGGCGGAGACAGAAATACTCTTACTCACGCAAACAATATTGCCGAAAACAATTACGTGCATGATTGGTCCGAGCTTTTCCGCACATATAATGCCGGCATAATGGTAAGCGGCTGCGGAAACATAATAAGGCATAACGAGCTTGCAAGGTCGCCGCATCTTGCCATATCACATCCGGGCAATGAGCATCTTATAGAATATAATTATCTGCACGAGGTGGTTCAGGAGTCGCATGACGCGGGGGCTATTTATACGGGCTTCGACTGGGCGGCACACGGCACTGTTGCAAGATATAATTATCTTAAGAATGTAGGCAATGATAAATATTTCCCGTGCGGAATATATTGGGACGATACTTTCTCGGGTCAGACGGCATACGGCAATATAATGTACAACGTCACGGGCAAGGCGTTTCTGGTAGGCGGCGGACGCGATAACACGGTTGAAAACAATATTATGATAAACAGTGAATATCCAATGCTTTTCGATGACAGACTAAGAGACGGCGTTCTGAACGGAGGCTGGTTCGGTGGTCTCGGCAAGTGTCAGAGCTCTTTGAGAGAGCGCCCTGTTGAAAGTGAGCCGTGGATAAGCCGTTATCCGCATTTGGCGCTCATTAACGATAATAAAGATAATCCGGACGATATAAATTACGGACCTAATCCATCCTATGCGGTAGTAAGAAACAATGTCTGCGTATGCAAGGAAGAATGGGGTTTCCATGTGGCTGAATCGGTAAGAAAATTCGGAACGGTGGAGAATAACCTTATTTATTCGGATGAGTCGCAATGTATTGCAAATGACAGGTTTGAATTGAAAGAAGAAGTAAAAAATAAGCTTCCCGAATTCAAAGAAATTCCTTTTGATGAGATAGGGCGTTACGGCGTAAAAAAATAAATTAAATTACGCTTTGTAAACGGCAATAAAAAAATTAACCCGGAGAAGAATAACAATGTTCTTTCCCGGGTTTGTTTGTTTTGATTTTTATTTATCCTTTGATGTGATTTTATTCAGCAGTATGGTAATAAGGATTATGATTCCTATTACAATAAAAATACACAGCATTCCTTCTCCTATATAAGGAAGCATATCGAGTAAGGCTTTGGGATTGAATTTTATATCGCCTATCATACTAAAAGCAGTCGTCAATATATTAAGCATAGCGTTTTGACCTCCCTATCATAAAAAGAAATTAAGTATCAGGCCGCCTGCAATAACAGAAGCGATTTGTCCTGAAACGTTTACGCCCATTGAGTGCATGAGCAGGAAGTTCTGAGAATCCTCCTGCAGACCGAGCTTATGAACAACTCGTCCTGCCATTGGGAATGCCGATATTCCGGCAGCGCCTATCATCGGGTTGATCTTTTTCTTAAGGAATATGTTGAGTATCTTTGCAAACAGTACGCCGCCTATAATATCAAATATGAACGCTACAAGTCCGAGTCCGAGTATGAGAAGCGTGCTGAGAGAAAGAAATTTGTCAGCCGTCATTTGCGAAGCAATCGTTATTCCGAGGAATATTGTAATGAGATTTGCAAGAACGCGCTGAGCCGTCTCCGACAAAGAATCGAGAACGCCGCACTCACGAATAAGGTTGCCGAACATGAGGAAGCCTATGAGCGATACAGACTTAGGTGCTACAAGTCCTGCGACTATTGTTATAATAATAGGGAAGAGTATTCTTGTGAGCTTGGATACGTTTGTGGGCTTGTATTCCATTTTTATGAGACGCTCTTTCTTTGTGGTAATGAGCTTTATAACGGGCGGAATTATGATCGGAACGAGAGCCATATATGAATATGCGGCTACCATTATAGGACCGGTGTAGTTTGATTTGAGCATCTGAGCCACAACTATTGCCGTAGGACCGTCTGCCGCACCGATTATTGCGATTGAAGCGGCATCTTTTATGTCAAAGAACATAGACGCCATTCCGAGTGTAAAGAAAATACCGAATTGTGCCGCCGCACCGAAAAGCATAAGCTTTGGATTGGTGAGGACAGGCCCGAAATCTATCATTGCGCCTATACCTATAAACAGTATGAGCGGAAACAGCTCGTTTGCAATGCCTGCTTCATAGAGGACGCTGAGAGGTCCTTCTTCAAGTCCCTGCGTGATAGCGCCGGAAAGAGGCAGATTGACAAGAATTATGCCGAAGCCCATAGGCAACAAAAGCGTAGGCTCCATGTCTTTTTTAATGGCGAGGAAAATAAGCAGTGCGCCGATTGCCCACATGATTATGTATCGCCAGTCGAAGTTCTGGATTAGATTGTTAATGATCTCTTCCATGTGCAAGTATCCTTTCAGATTCAATTTTTTTATTACAATGTCCGTTTCGGAACATGAAATATCATCTGCGCAAAGTTACGAACATATACAGGTTCGTTTAAGCTTCATTATTATAGCATATTTATAGTAAAAGTTCAACAAAAATAATACGTGCGCCACATAAATCGAATACAAAACACCGACTTATAGGTTAAACCTATAAGTCGGTATTGATTTAGCATATTGGACAATGGAAAAAATATGTGCTATAATAAAGTTACAAAATTGATTCGCGAGGAATACCGAATCTGACAACATCAAAAAGGAGGCTTTGACAGTGAAAAATTTATTCAAAGATTTACGCAGAAATTGTACTGTATCGTATCATGTACTGTTGAGCCATAACCGAATGTGTTGACGTAGGACAGATGATTTTTTTAGGACAACAAATAATAAAAAATAAATAATATAAAAATTAGAGGAGAAAATATCATGAAAAAATTTATTTCGGTAATTTTAAGCGTAGTTCTTTCGGTTTCACTTTTTACGCTTACAGGCTGCTCGGAAAAAAGCTCTATAACAATAGCTGTTCCGAACGATACAACAAACGAGGCAAGAGCATTGCTTTTGCTTGAGAATCTCGGCTACATAAAGCTCAAGGACGGCGCAGGCATTACGGCAACGATAAAGGATATTGCCGAGAATCCGCACAACATCAAATTCAATGAGGTTGAAGCTGCTCAGATCCCGAATATACTTCAGGACGTTGATTATGCAATCATTAATTCAAACTATGCAATCTCGGCAGGCATCAATCCTGTAGAGGATTCACTTGCCATTGAGGGTTCAGCTTCCGCATACGGCAATATATTGGCTGTTAAGGAAGGCAACGAGAATACAGATAAGATCAAGGCTCTTAAAGCGGCTTTGGAGAGCAAGCAGGTTGCTGATTATATAAAAGCAACATATGACGGCGCAGTTGTAAGCACAGTTGAAAATCCGGGTGACGGTTTTGATTCTACCGTAAATTATGACGCACTTGCAGGTCAGACGATTTCAATTGCGGCATCACCTACACCTCATGCAGAGATACTTGAGATTGCAAAGACGATTCTTGCAGAAAAGAACATCACTTTGAATATTATTGAGTACACCGACTATATCCAGCCGAACAACGTTGTTGAAAGCGGCGAGGTAGACGCAAACTATTTCCAGCATGTGCCGTATCTTGACGATTTCAACGCTGAAAACAAAACACACATTGTTTCTGTAAGCACGATACACGTTGAGCCAATGGGTCTTTACGGCGGCAAACAGTCAAACCTTGATGCACTTAAATAATAATAAAAGAATGCAATAGACTAAAAAACAGGCTGCTGCGAATTATCGCGGCCGCCTTGTTTTGGTTTTGGAGATATTTATGATTGAGATTCAGAATTTAACAAAGACCTTTCTGACAGCCGACAACAAGGTCGAAGCGCTCAAAAATATTAACCTGAAAATAAATGACGGTGAAATTTACGGCATAATCGGCATGAGCGGAGCAGGCAAGAGCACGCTTGTCAGGTGTATAAATATGCTTGAACGCCCGACGACGGGAAAGATTTTAATTGACGGCAAGGATATAGGCGCTATGACGCCTGCAGAACTACGCAAATTCAGAAGAGATATAACGATGATTTTTCAGGGCTTCAATCTGCTTATGCAGAAAAACTGCCTTGCAAACGTTTGTTTCCCTCTTGAGCTTGCCGGAGTGAAAAAAGAGCAGGCAAAAAAGAGAGCCTATGAACTGCTTGAGCTTGTAGGCCTTCCCGACAAGGCAAAGGTTTATCCGGCACAGCTTTCGGGAGGTCAGCAACAGAGAGTTGCTATTGCAAGAGCGCTCGCAACCGAGCCTAAATTTTTGCTTTGCGACGAGGCGACAAGCGCACTTGACCCGAAAACAACGCGCTCTATCCTCAAACTGATACGCGATATAAATCAAAGGCTCGGTATTACGGTTATAGTTATCACTCATCAAATGAGCGTTGTCGAAGAAATATGCAGCAGAGTTGCAATACTCGAAAACGGAGAGGTCGTTGAAGAGGGCGACGTGACAGACGTATTTTCACATCCGAATTCACAAGCGGCAAAGCATATGGTTTTCCCCGAATCGGAAGACGAGATTTCGTTATTGGGAAGCGGCGAGAGAATAATAAGAGTTGTGTTTAACGGTGCGCCTGCGGCAGGAACGCCCGTCATAACTCAAATGGCGATCGATGAGCAGATCGCGGCGAACATATTGTATGCTTCCACACGTTGCGACGGTGAAAGAGTATACGGCAAAATGTT
>CAMEIT010000027.1 GCA_945918795.1 uncultured Clostridia bacterium
ATTGACTGTGCATACACTTTTTCCACAAGCTCCATTACCTGTCTTACGCGCTGCCCCGTCTTTGCCGAAATTGTAATGCACGGCGCATACTGCACAAAGCTCAGCTTGTCGTAAAGTTCCTTTTTATATTCTTCAAACGTATGCGTATCCTTTTCAACAAGGTCCCATTTGTTAAGCACGAGAACGCACGGCTTGCCTGCATCATGGAACATTCCCGCAATTTTGGCATCCTGCTCGGCAACGCCCTTGTCCGCGTCTATCATGATAATGCCTATATCTGCGCGTTCAGCCGCCGCCATTGAGCGGAGTGTGCTGTAATAATCAACATCCTCGGTAATACTGCGCTTTCTTGCGATACCGGCAGTATCGATGAGAATATACGGCTTCCCGTTGAACTCAAACGGCGTATCCACGGCATCTCTTGTAGTGCCGGGAATTTCCGATACAAGAACACGTTCACTGCCCAAAAGAGAATTGACAAATGAGGATTTCCCAGCGTTCGGCTTGCCTAAAACAGCAACCTTGACAGGCTCGTTTTCTTCCGTTTGAGCGCTGTCCTCAGGAAAATACGATATAACCGCATCGAGAAGTTCGCCGAAGCCTCTCTTGTGAAGAGACGAAACCGCATACGGCTCTCCTATATCAAGGTTGTAAAACTCATACTGCGATACCTCTGTCTCCTCGTTGTCCGCCTTATTAACTGCAAGAACAACGGGCTTTTTTGACTTTCTGAGCATATCAGCCACCTGAATATCTGACGCAAGCATACCTGTCTGTGCGTCAACGACAAAAATAATGACGTCTGCCATATCTATTGCCGTTTCGGTCTGCTGTCTCATGAGCGACGGAATAACCTCCTTTGAATACGGCTCAAGACCGCCCGTATCAACAAGAGTAAATGTTCTGCCGAGCCATTCCGCGTCGGCATATATTCTGTCTCTCGTTACACCCGGAGAATCGTGAACAATTGAAAGTCTTTTGTTTATAATCTGATTAAATAAAGTCGATTTTCCCACATTCGGGCGTCCGACTACTGCAACTATCGGTTTCAAAATAATATTCCTCTTTTCCAAAATGCTTTATATGTATCAGTCAATACCGCATACGGCATTTACAAAGCATTCGCCGTCAACCGGTACTATTTTTATTTTTTTGCCCGTTTTTTTCGCAACGTCCGAAAGCGTCACATTGTCAAGAAAAGTCTCTGTTCCGCTTCTGAACATCACCTGCGGAAGCAATACAATATCGCACTCTCCGCAATCCATAAGCGCTTCGGCAATATCCCCTCCCGTCAGGAGGCCTGCAACCGTAATGCTCTTTCCGAAAAATTTATTTTCCACTTTAAGCACGTCTATTCTGACATTAAGCGCCTCAGATGCCACCTCGGCAATCTCGGACATAAAAGCGTGTGCGGAAACGCCGGTTGCAATAACTATCCTTTTGTAGGGACTTGAGTGTTTACCTATTTTTTCAAGCGCACAGGCAAATTCCTCGGCAAAGCGCGTCACCAATCCGACGCCGTTTTCAATCTGTGCGAAATCCTCCAGCGCATCAAAATCGGGCACCTCATGCTCCGCTTTGATATAGAACTCGTCCGACGCAAATATAAAACGTCTGCCATGCTCTTTGAGTGCCTTATCCTGCCACTTGTGTACGGTAATAAGGACTTGCATTGCCTCGTCCTTTGTATATTCTCTCAGCGGAGTAAGCCCGTCCCTGAATTTCGTAAGTCCCACCGGAACAACAGCGGCAGAATCCACAATATCTATATATTCATACAGCTTTGATATAGAATATTCAAGCTCTTCCCCGTCATTTATGCCCGGGCAGAGCACAAACTGACAGTTGAGCATTATATCGTTCTGTTTGAATTTTTCGAATAAATCTATTATTTTTGCGGCATTCGGATTTTTCATGAGCTTTACTCTTAATTCGGGTCTCATGGAATGTACCGATAAAAACATAGGGCTGTAATGCCTTTTGCATATACGCTCAAGCTCTTCGTCGCTCACATTTGTAAACGTAACATAATTCCCGTACAAATATGAGAGCCGCCAATCGTCATCCTTGAAGTAAACCGTATCCCTCATATTGGGTGCGTCCTGGTCTATAAAGCAAAACGCGCATTTGTTTTTGCAGGATTTGGGTCTTGACATCAGATTGGGTTCAAAAGTAATGCCTATATCCTCATAAACCTCTTTCTCAATATCAAGCACCTTTATTTCACCGTTTTCAGCCTCAAGCTCGACCTCAAGCTTTTCATTCAGCATCAGATCCATGTAATCCAACAGATCCAGCACTTTTCTGCCGTTTATTCCCACCAGGATATCGCCAACCGAAACACCGAGTTCCTCGGCAATACTGTTCTTTTCCACATCTGATACCATTACCTTCAATTCATCCATTACTTCATCGCTCCGCCGGTATTATTCTTCTACTTTAACAATAAAGTTTTCATAGCAAACAAATGATTTATGTTCGCCCACATTGAAATCAGGCTTGCCTATGTTCGCATCATACAAAAGCATTCCGCACATTCCGCCGCCCAGATCAACGTCTATCTCATAATAATAATTCTTATTGTCCTTATACAAAGGCTTTTTGCTTATCTTTGCAATATTGCCCGCTCTTTTGCTGTATCGACCCGTAAATACGTCCATAAGATAGCGGTAGTAATAAAAGCACGGCAAAGCAAAATTGCCAAGCACGAATATAAACAGAAACAACCCTGCTATCATGATAATTGTACCTATAACAAGGCCCTTGTCCATTGAGATGATAAAACCAAAGGCAATGCTTGCCGCCAGAATTATAAGGTCAATTGCTGCCCATATTATAAGCTGTGTTAAAACTGTTTTTAAATCTTTTCCCGAATATAACATATGTCCACGCTCTCCAATCATTCAGACAGTGTACGTTATAGGATCATTATCCGCAAAGCTGCGCATATTCGGCACCATATTGGCAGTTATTTCCTTGCCGTATGCAAAACTCTCATCATTCCATTTTTCATTGAACATCGTCTTATAAAAATTATAACCGTTTAGTCCGTTTTCAAACGAATATGCCAAAAATCCGTTGTCTGTATTTTCCTTATTGTCATATACGAGCATAGCATCGTATGCTCTGAGCATATTGTCAAACGGCAAAGAATCGTAATACTTTATCTGAATATCAACAACGCTCTTTTCAACAGCAGCCTGAGCCGCTCTCAATGCAAAGTTCTGCACCTGAAGCACATAATATGCGTACTCGCCCGGCTTCATTGAACACGCCTTTTCAAGAAGCGGAACGTATTCCGATTGCGGGTCAAGCATGAGTATACGCATTTTAGAACCGAGCCTTGCCATTACCGCAAGCTCATGTATTTTGCTTTTGAGAAAATTCTTAATATCATACGACAGCGTTATATCCGTTTCCTTCCAGAAATGCGTCCTGTGATAATCGATAAAACTGCGTTCCTGCTCGGGTGCAGTATAAACAGCTCTCATTCCCCACGAAACAGAGGTATCGTACGTATTGTCAAAATAATAGAACAGCACAAGAACAATAAGTCCTGCCGCAAGTACAATGTTTACCCACGCCTTATCGCCCGATGCAAGTATTATAGACGGAACGATTATAAGAACAATATAGAGAATCAAGAACAGCTCATAGCCTTTTGTTTTGCGTTTTACGGAAAAAGTGCTTTCATTTTTCTTCTTCATTATCAGACCCTCCGTTTCCTGCTTCGTACAAAGGATTCTCCCATGTTCTCTTGAAATATCCGCAGTAATTTTTGTATGCGGCTTTTTTGCCCCTGTAATATCTGAATATCCGTCTGCCGTCCGAAAGCTTATGCGTCATGGGATAAACGTACACGTTTTCATCGATTATGAACAAATTGTTCACCGGCATGAGGCTGTAATATTTTATATCGATCTCATTTTGGGATTGTGAGGCAAGTGCTTCAAATTTATCGGCATATTCCGCATATTTTTCCGTTTCGTCGCAAAGCTTCGCATAATCGCAGTAAGGATTCAAAAGCAGAATTTCAAAGTGACAGCCGCCCTTCGGCATATTGCCCGAAATAAGCTCGTAAATCTCCTCTAAATCAAACGAAGCGGACACCTTAACGTTCTTTGCGCCGACAAGAGCTTTGGATGCGTATTTGTACGGATTTTCTTCTACCTCAACAGATCTCAGCCCCCAATCATCGGCAAGCTTTTTTCTGTAATCGTAGATAAAGAATACGACAAAAAACACAAGGAGCAAAACCGATGCCATAGTTCTTGCAAATACGTTCTCACCCGTATCGTTGAGGCTTAATACTATGAGCACGGGAGCCATTATGAATATAATATAAAACAATATGAGGTACTTTTTATAATTTATATTGCGGTCTTCAAGCCATTTTCTTAGTTTTTTCACGAGCAAAGCGTTCCTTTCAACATAGTCGGCGCATTTTTAAGCATATGCTTTTTCTCGTCAGCGCCGCGCAAGAATCATTCCATTCTGTCGTAACCGAAATAATCGATAAAATAACCGAGCTTATCGTTTATTTTCTTTTTGAGGTCATCGGAGAGTACAAAATTGTTCGTTTTGTAGTCGCCGAGGCTTTCTATATATTTCTCAAACCTCGGTTTTGCCTCTTCAAAGCCGTCGATACCGAGCTTTCCGTAAATATCACCGAGCATATTTACCGGGTCCTTTACAAAATCCTCATACGCTATTTCAACAAGGCGGTCCTCGGGAATATTCTTTTTATCCTCAATATACTGCGTGTAAAGTCTTGCATACAAGTCGAGTATAAAATTTTCCACATATTCATCATCGGGGAATCCTTGCAACGAAAACATGGGGAACATCGTTTTGAACAAGCCTATCGTAGACATAATTACCCTGTAAGGATTTCTGTATATGTGAATAAACTTTGCATTCGGGAACATTTCGTTTATCACACCGACGCGGCACGTATTATCCGGGCTTTTCAGCAGAAGCTCTTTGCCCTTTTTTGCAAACGTGAGCTTTTTTAATATTCCGAGATATGCCTTGCAAAAGCGCTTGTATTGCTTTGGCGTCATGCACTTCTTGAATGCCATATTCCTGTAAAAATCTCCGTTATGCGGGAAAGCCGACATATGAATTACGCACTCGGGTATCTGCGAGCCGTAAGCATAAAGCTCCTCCTGCGGAACATAGGTCGTATATTTTATATCGTCCATAGGCCGCTTTTCGGGCATTGACTTTGCAAGAATTTTTCTGATCATTTTGCCCATGAGCAAAAAATTGTTGTGAGTAAATACCGAAACCGCATCAAAATATGCAAACTGTTCATCCTGAGCCATAACATTGAAAATATACGTTGTTCCGCTCCTCCAATGCCCGAGGATAAATACGGGAGGCTTGTCGATATTTATGTTTTTGATTTTTCTGCCGTATATGAGCTTTTCCAGCATTGCCGGGAAAAACATCACGAATGATACGAGTGTAATATATATAGCTTTGGGAATACAGGACGGTTTTATTCTGAATTTATTCTGCCAAAGCAATCTTATCCAATTATCGAATCTGCATCCGACAATATAATTGCTGTTTATGCTGTATTTTTCTTTTTTCTCGCCTGCCATAGGCGCTCTCCTTTTGTTGCTGCTGTCGTTTCCAATATATAATATTATACCAAAAAATCAGTCATAATGGAAGCATTTTTATTAAAACATATGTTAATATTTGTTAATTTATACTTTATCATTATTTAATTTATCGCGCATATGCGAGCATAATCAATGCAGAAAGCCTTTTTGCAAGGCATATTAAAAGCTCAAGGTGCGCCGTATTTGCCGCCCGTGATTTTTGGTTATTGCAATTATGTAAATTTTATGTTATAATTAAGCAAAATTCTTGTATTTTATTCAGATATTAAATAAACACAATTATTTTTGCAGTTTAATGAATTTTTTGTTGTCAAAGTATCATTCGATTCACAAACCGATGATATAAATAAGTAATCAAAATGCCGGCAAGTCCGTTTTTGCTGTACTGACATTGTTTTCTTTCGACTTTGCGGGCATTTTTATAATCGCCTTTCAGGGCGCAAAATAAAATAAAAGCGGGAGTTTAATATGCAGATAAAAGATAAATTTATTACATTCGCAAAATATCTTGCCTGCCCGTATGTGCTCAATCTTGACGCGGTAAAACCCTATGTTAATGAAGTCAGCATAATGCTCGTCGGCTCTGTCGCAACAGGAATATGCAATCCGTCATCTGATGTTGATATTTGTATAATGTGTACAAGAGAAACATTTGATAAAATCAACCCGTTTATAGACTGGAATGCAGGTAAATACATGGAAATGTCCATAAGCGGAGTAAAAACAAGATACTATCTCGAAACCATTGAAGATATAACCGCCGGGCTGAGCAAGCTTGACGACCTGATGTTTTATCTCTACACGTTCGCAATACCGCTCGATGATGTTTCCGGAGCGTACAAAAATCTGCAAAAGTTCATAACCGAACAGCAACTCGTAACAAAGCGCAAAAATCATGTATTCAGGTCCATGATGAGACGCAGACGTGCATTAAGCGCTTATCTTGATTCATACAAGGACCCATTCGGCAGACTCTACAATGCGCAGGATCTGTTAAAATCCGTACTCAGAGCAATAGCAGTATATGACAATCTGCCCTATGACCCCAAAAAGCATCCGTATCAGACAGCACTTTCAGGTACGACAGGTCAGTTCCTTCAGCCATGCATTGACGAGCTCATTGTGTACATAAGCCGCATAGCAAGAGCCGAAGATACAGCCGCACAAAAAGAATTCATAACTCTTGTTGACAACTGTATATCCGCAATAAGCTAAACTTCTCCTGCCGCCAATATGCAAAACGATATGCTGTATATCCATATCATGATTATGGCAAGTCCTGCAAAGGCTCCGTATACGTTTTCAAGGTTGGAGAACTCGGTGTAATATATATTCATTGCAAACGTCAGCGCCGCTATCATTACAGATGACAGCAGCGCTCTTTTTAATGATACGAGCCAATATGTCTTTTTGACGGGTGATATTTTATATATAAACATGAGCGTGACGACAAGCATTATTATCATGAACGCATAGCTCAGCGCAGCTCTTCCTGCCTGAGAATCGGGTGCTTTGTAATACTTCAGCTCAAGCGATATTAATCCGCAGCAAAGAATGATCACAAAAATAATCAATGTCAAAATGATCGCGAGGATTCTGTTTTTTAAGAATCCTCTTTTTTCAAATGCGCCCCTGCCGTCCTCGGCTATCGATACGCCTCTCATGAGCGTACACATTCCCGATGAGGCTGTATACATCATTACAGCCATACCTATGGAAAGAATCGGCGTCGTTGCATTTGCACCTGCCATTTCGGATATATACTTCACAAAAGCATATGCCTGCGGAGCAAGTATCGGCTGAAGCGATTCCATAAGCCAGCGCTCTATTGACGGTACGCCCGAAAATAATACCGCAACGACTATTGCAAGCGGCACTGCGGAAATAAGCAGCTTATACGTCACGTATCCCGATGTTGCACTGCTGTCATGCTCGGCACAGCGCTTTATTATTTTGCCTATATATTTTACGACCTTGTTTTCTTTCAATTTTCTGATAATCATATAATCCGTTTTGTTGAAAAGTAATAAAATCTATGGTATAATACATTATATTGCCTTTGGGCTGAAATTAAATACATTTAACTTCTTTTTGAGGAGCTTTTGACTTATGAAAAAATATGAGGGAATGCTTTTATGCACAGACGTGGATCATACGCTCATTGCAAGCGACGGTTCGCTTTCCGCCGAAAGCGCTGAGGCTATAAATTATTTTATGGAAAACGGCGGAATGTTTACGCTTTCCTCCGGCAGACCTCCGCTTTACCTCACAAAGTTCCATAATGATTTCATTCCGAATGTTCCCGTAATATGCCATAACGGTGCCACGCTCTACGATTACAAATCAGCCGAATACATAAGAACGGTATGGCTCAATGAAGAGAAAGCCGTAAAGCCTCTTATGTACGCCATTGATTCGTATTTGGAATACATAAAGTGCATAACATTTTATTCGCTTAACTACCAGAGACAATATAACGCCGACAGCGCCGCAGATTTCACGACCGAGGAGTTTATTGACGAATTTTCCTCGATGAAAAAGAACAAATACCTCATATCCTTTACAAGCGAGTCCCTGGCACATAACGTACAGCGCACATTTGCCACAGACCCTTCATACGACGGTATTTTTGATTTTTCAAGAAGCTGGTCATACGGAGTTGAAGCACTTCCGTTTGACGGAAACAAGGGCAGCGGTGTTGTATATCTCAAGAAGCATCTCGGGAACGTCACTAAAACTATATGTGTCGGAGATTTTGAAAATGACATTCCGATGCTCAAGGTTGCTGATATTGCATATGCGGTAAGCAACGCCTGCAAAGACGCAAAGGATGTTGCACACAAAGTAACGGTTTCCAACGATGAATCCGCAATCGCAAAAGTCATATCCGAGCTTTGAGCTTAATAAAAGCTATTTCCCGTGAGCCGACCTGTAGCTGACGGCATACAAAATTATCCCGAAAGCACCGAAAATAAACGCAAGCCCACCGAAATACGCTCTCAAGCCCGAAATAAACGAAATAAAAAAACACGTCAATGCGAGCCTTATAAATCTTGCCGCATTCTTGTTATTGCAAATATCCTCGAATTTTATCTTTTTCTTTCGTTTTTCCTCCTCATAGTCAAGCTCGGGAGAATCCTTTATTATATCCGCATCAGTGATGACATCATTAATTTTATCGCCGAACTTTTCGGTGATCTTTTCGCGCGACTGCTCCGTACAAACTGCCGTTACTCTTTTTGCACCCGTTTTGAGTGCCATGTTTATTTTTTCTTCGGAAACCTCTTTTTTGCCTGCAAGTATGAGAAAAACTATCCACGTATCCCCCATTGTGTAAAAAATGCCGTTCTTTTCGATTATCATATCGGGGTTGCGCAATTTAACGCTTCTGAGTGCAAGCTCTGTAAATTCCTCCTGCGACAAGCCGTACAATCTTGCGAGCCTTATGTTATCGTAATAATTTTGTCTCTTTTCGGGAAGCTTTTTCAGAATGTACGCTTTTGTTCTTGATGCAGTCTGAACAGCTATATAAAATGTGACTGCGGCACCGATTACAGTCCCAAATATGTTATTGCCCGATATTTTTGCAAACAAAAAGCACAAGCCCATAAAAACAGCTGTCGACACAATAATTATATTCAAAAATACGCCGACCGATGTCTTTCGTCCGTTTTTGTATCTGCCGTATTCCTTTACAGCGTCAATCAATGTGGCATCACTCAAAATCAATTCCCGCTTTCTTTTTTACATTCTACACTGTAATTATTAACAAATATTTACCGTATAATACGTTTTTCGGATTAAAATAAAAAAAGTACGGCATTAAACCGTACAAAAAAATTTAATCGGTATATAAATTTTTATTTGCACTCAATAAACCGTTCAAGTGCAAAGGAGTAAATGTACGACTTGAACACATCTATTCCCATAATATCCCTAAGGGCTGATTTATACAATTCTACCTGCTTTATGTGCCTTTTTACAAGCTCATATTCCATACCTTCAAAAACCTTATCGGTCTTATAATCGATGAGAATATATTTTCCGTCTTTGTCCCTGAAAAAGCAGTCAATAACGCCCTGAACCAATATTTTTTCATCTGTTTTCAGCTCGGGGAATATTTTTCTTGCCTCGATATAGTAAGAAAAGCTTTTTTCTCTTTCCACAAAATCCGCCTCAGCCATGCTCTTGCCCACATCGGAATTAAAGAATGAAATGAATTTTTCGGGGCGCAGATATTCCACTTCACGTTTTGTCATAAGCTTTTTTGATGTCATATCCTCGGCGTCCGCCTCAAAAGTCTTAATTCCGTACGGGTGTACAATGCTTGCGTGCTGCATAAAGAAATGATACAACGTTCCGAGCCGCACAGGCGTAATATCGTCTTCCGTTGAAATGATTTTTATTTTATCATATCTGTAATCCGGTATCTCGTATGTATCGTCGTCAAGCGTCTTTTCGGCAATATGCTTTATCTGTGATACCGAAAGCTTTGAATTTATCCTCGTCGCCTCGTCATACGGATATTTGTACAACAATTTCTTTTCAAGCTCATCTATATCGGGCAAAGTATTGTTCCTGTATACAATCTTGTCGCCTATATCCGCTTTTTCAATGCGCGCACCCATAAGTCCTTTTTTCGTTATGTTTTTCCCGGTTGTTTTGCAAACAACGCAGTTTTTCTCGTCGTCATATTCCGCCTCGCAAATATCGACCTCCCAATCCGATTCGTATTCGGCGCCCTCAACACGCCTTTTGAATCTGCCTGCGAGCATATTTACATTCACGGGGTACTCTTTTGATGCGTCCTGAGTACATAGCGAATATGTAATCCATTTGAGGAAGTTGTTTGCCGATGCTATATCAAGCACAGACTCGCACATATATCCGGTATCGAGCGTCTTTTGAGCCGCCGCGCCCAATATGATAAGCTGTTCCTTTGCTCTCGTCATTGCAACGTACAATATGCGCTGTTCTTCTTCCTTTTGCGCCTTTTTTATTGTGCGTCTGAGTGTTTCGTACTCAAACATACTGTACTCAAGTCTGTTTTGAGCGTCTATTTTACGCGAAACCATGCCGTAATCCTTGTGCATGAGTATGGTGCCTTTAATTTCTTCATCAGAAAACGATCTGTCCGCGTCCATAATAAACACTACCGGGAACTCAAGGCCTTTGCTTTTATGTATGCTCATAACCGATACGGCATCCGGAAGCTGAGAGCTGCCGCCTCCCGACAAGCCGTTCTCATCAATGTTTTTAAGTATCCGACAGCACTCATAAAGGCCGCCCGATACAGAGTCAAGCTGTTGTTTGAGAGTATCGCAGAGTCTCAGAACATTTTCCTTTCTGCTCTGCCCGTTTTCAAACGAGCCGAAGTACTCCATATAGCCCGTGCTGTCAATTATGTAATCAATAAAATCCGATGCGGGCATATAGCGTTCATTGTCCGTCCACTCGGAATATTTTTTGATAAAACATCTGAGCTTGCAGCAAAGCTCTGAATCTATCCCGTTTGCCTCATATTCACTCTCCGGATATGAATCGGACTCTGTTATATACGCCTCTGTTTTTGCAATAAGCTCCCTTGAAAGCGAATTGTCATGATTCATCAGGAGCATAAGCTCATTGTCCGTGACACCGAATATATAGCTGTGAAGCACTGTCATAAGCGCAATATCGTTATACGGATTTTCAATGCACTGCAAAATGCACATGAGAAGATTTACCTCGGGCGCATAATTAATATCGCTGTCCTGAAGCACATTTACGGGAATATCCGCCACCGAAAAAATTTCACGAACCGACGGAATCAGATTTTTCGGCGAACGCATGAGTATTGCAATATCCGAATACTTTATACGTCTGTAAATGCCCTGTTTTGCATCGTATACATATTTGCGCTTCATGAAATCTTTTATCAAATCCGCCGCATACAGCGTCTGGGCTTTGAATTTGTCCGCCGCGCTGACATTTTTGCCTGTTACGACAGTCAGCCTCACCGGTTCTCCCGCAAACGTATCAAGCTCTGTGGCGGGATACTCAGCCATTGCATTAAGTGCATTGTCAGTGCAATAATCCATACCGCATAAGTCACGGCGCATGATTGAAAAGAACACTTTATTTGCCGCGTTGAGAATGTTTTTGCGGCTTCTGTAATTCTCATTAAGCTCTATCTTTGCATATTCGGCATCGGGGTCATATTTGTATTTGCTGTATTTTTCGAGGAAAAGCCCCGGCTCTGCCTGACGGAAGCCGTATATGCTCTGCTTTACGTCGCCAACCATAAAATATACAGCGTTGCCCGCGATCTTCTGCACTATCATTTCCTGAATGCGGTTGCAGTCCTGATATTCGTCAAACATTATATGCTTGAACTTTGAACGGAATATTTGCTGAACGCTCTCATCCGAAAACAATCGAAGCGTCATATGCTCCATATCGCTGTAATCAACAGCCTTTGCTCTGCGCTTCTTTTCTTCAAAGCGCCGCCCTGCCAAAGCCGTAACGCGGCACAATTCGCCGAGCGCGTCTTTCATATCTATATCGTTTTCGGAGTCTTCGTCGCAATCGATGAGCACAAACGGCAGAAACTCATTTTTTACGTATTTAAGCACGTTTTTCTGAATAATTAAATTCTCGTCCTTTGATTTTCCGCCTTTGAGTGCAATAAAATCGAATTTGTTTTTTATAATATCGTTTGCACTTTTATAATTCTTTTGCTCTATCTCATATATATATTTTTCAATCAGGTCCGATGAAAGTCTGAGCATATCTGTATACTGTGAATCCGTTGAGAAATTTTCCACCGTAACATCGCACAGTGCTTTCGTTTGATATGCAAGCTTTTTTATGAACTCAAAATACTTTTCCGTATATGATGAATCGCCGCATCCGAGCGCCTGGTTTTCGATCCATTCATAGGGAGAAGCATTGTTCAATGAAAAATTGTAAAGATTTTTTATGTAAGTGCGTACCTTATCGTCATTTTTGAACGAAGCGTAAATATCGAGCATTCCGATGAATTTTTCATTGTCTTCCTTTGCATATTCGTCCGTTAATATCTCATCTATCGCCTCGGCAAGAAGCTGTTTGCTTTTATCCTCACTCAAAATACGCACGGATTTGGGAAGCAATACCGACGGGTGCTCGTGATAATCCTTTATCGTCTTAAGGCAAAACGAGTGCATAGTGCCTATTGATGCCCTGCCCACATTTGCAAGCTGTACCGCAAGCCATTCGTCGTCGGGAGATTCTTTCAGCTTTTCATTGAGCGCCTTGCTTATTTTTTCTTTAAGCTCATTTGCAGAGGCGTGCGTAAACGTAACCACAAGAAAGCTGTCTATCGGTATTCTTTTATTAACGATCCTGTCAATAATGCGGCTTATGAGAACAGTGGTTTTGCCGCTGCCTGCCGCCGCCGAAACAAGAATTTCGCGATTGGAATCCCATTCAATCGCTTCCGTCTGTCTTTTGCTGAAGTTCACACCTTTTTGTGACACGTTTTACACCTCCTTATCTTCCGCTTCTTTTGAAATATGTTTTCTTTCGTCAACATTTTTCAGCTTTGAATCATATCCGCACAGACGCCTGTATTCGCAATATGCGCATTCGCTTCCCGATGCAGGCGATTTTACAATATAACCGTTTTTAATATCGCAGAATATATCTCCCGCGGTTTTAACGGCATCCATAACAATGTCATTCAGGCGTTCTTCCTCCACCGTCTCAAGCTTTTTGGAATCCGCCACCGTATCTGAGCTCTTTATATCATAAACGTTTTTGCTTTCATTTTTGCATTTTCTGTCTATGCCCTTGTACAGCTCGTCATTTTCCGCAACGATCCCGACTCTGCCGTATTTTCTTTTAACGCATGACTCCGTATTTTCGCCGTCCGGCTTCATCAGGTCATCGTTCACGTTTACATAAAACATGGCTCCCGGCTTTGAGTCCTTATCGTTTGTCATTACCGCAAACATATATATGGGAAGCTGAAGGCTCCTGCCCTTTATAATATCCGTATTGGACGGATTTCGCCCTGTTTTATAATCGCTTACTATCCAATATCTGCCGTGTTCTGACGTATAATATTCGGCGCAGTCGATTTTTCCCGTTATCTTGAATTTGATGCCGTCCTGTGAAAAGCATTCCACCGCAGGCAACGACATTCCGCTCGCTCTGTTGTCTCCGAACGGAAGCTCAGCCGCAAAAAGAACCGTACTGCTCGAGCATTTATGTTCCGTCATAACGGTCATCATTTTGATGAGGAAGTTTCTTGTCCTCTGCAAAACATACTTATTCTCGGGTGTTGCATTGAATTTGCCCGTTTCATAGCTTTGAACTATCGTATCAAAGTTATCGCGCATAAAATCAACAGCATCACGGGCTGACGGCTCATCTTTTCGCATTACGGTTCTTGTGAACTTATCAAGTGCTTCATGAACGATATTACCCACGTCTACCGCAGACACTTTCCCGTAAACATCGGGCTTTGGATTAAGGCAGTAGCGTACAAAATAGGCGTACGGACAACGAACGTATTTTTCAAGCCTCGATATATCCATAACGTATTCGCCGTTTGATTGCTTTATAAGACTGCCCTCGCCTGCTCTTTCGGTCGTGAGAGTATAGTTTTTGCCCTGTTCGGCTATTTTTGACAACACGCCGTATTTGAAGTCGCCGTTATTTTTGAGCCACTCGTCAAGCTTATAATAAGCTTCCGTCTTTTCGTTCAGCGTTGTCATTTCAAACAGCATCGCGCTCTGCACAGAACCTATGTTATCAGCCTCCCCGAGAGCATACGGCACGGGATGATTTCGGTATTCGGGTACTGTTTCGCCGAATATGTTTTTGACGGCATTCATAAGTACGGGGTTTGTATTTTCTCCAAGAGAATCCGTGCCGTTTGTACTGCTTATATACAAAAGGTCGGTAGGCTTTGAAAGAATCTTGTATATGTAATACTCTTCATCACATATTACATTCTCACTGTCGGCACCTATATCGATATTCCTTGCCTTAAGCATATCAAGCTCAGCCTGAGAGAAAACTCCGCACTCGTCTCCCGATGAAATGCTTCCCGCTCCGAGCACGAAAAACGCCCTTATATGCTTTGCCATTGTTCTGCCTGCACCGCACACCAACACCTGGTCCACGCACGCAGGAATTACGTTTACGGTAATATTCTCAACCGAGCCCTTAAAGCTGTTCAAAAAATCATCTGCGCTCATCTCAACACTGCCCATAAACATATTTATCTGCGAGAGCAGGCTGTTTATGACATTCCATATGTTGCTGTATTCGAGTGCAATGTCGTTTCTGCCGTTTTCGCGGAGATATTCTATGTTTTCATTGACGATGTCCTGTATTTTCAGTTCGGATAAATAGTTTTCTATCGCCTTTGATATGTCAAGAGCCGTATGAGCCTTTGAAAGTGCTTCTTCAAACGGCAATATGTAATACATCACGCGCTCACGAATCGAATTAAGCCTTTCAAGGTCATAATATTTTCCGCCGTACCTGAAGTCGCACTTCCAATCGTTCGGTTTAATATAATACTGCGAACAATATTTTTCTATATACGCAATATCGGAATAAGAAAACGGCAGCCCCGTTTCATTGAATCGGTTTGTAATAAGACCGGTTTTCAAAAAAGAGATTACGCTGTCGGCGGTACGCTTTCTTACCGCAACATCAAGAAGCGCGAGTATGAATCTTATAAGAGCGTTGTCCTTTATGCTCCTTTTTATATCCATGAAAAGCGGTATGTTACGCCTTGAAAAAGAATCCGTCACAAAGCGCTTGTATTTTTGTATATCTGAACACACAACGGCAATTTCATTGTATCTGTACCCGTTGTCACGCACAAGTGATACAATTCTATCCGCCGTATGCTCCGCTTCGGATTCGATATTGTTTTCCTTTACAATTTGTACAGAATCGGCATTACCACAGAAATTCTCGGGCTTTTGTGCAAATATGTTCCTTTCGATATGCGATATTGCCTCTTTGCGCCTTTCTTTTGTCTCTTTTATCTCAACGCCTTCAAGGCTTATGTCGGTTTTATCCGTAAGCCATATTTTTTTCGGCTTAACATTGCATTTTGCGGCAAGCTCCTCAATATCGCGTATCATCCCCATCTGCCTTTTGAAAAGCATACGTCTGCCGTTTGCCACAACGCAATCCGCAGGCAATGATATGGTTACACTTTTTGATGCGTTGATAAGTGCTTCAATAATCGCAAGCTCCGTTTTTGCAAAGTCGTCAAAGCCGTCGAGGAATACTTCCGTATCCGCAAAAAATCCGCTGTTTACAATGTTTCTTTGCAAAAGCTCTGCATCGTCCTCTTCGTCAAGAAAAATCTGCCCATTCTCTTCAAACCTAAGCTGTGTATAAGCTTTGTAAATGAGTGCCATTTCGCTGAGCTTTGCTTTTGTGTGAGCATATTTTTCTCCGTCAACGGCACATTCTTCAAGCATTTCGGGTGTTATGGAATACTGTTTAAAACGCGATATGAGCTTTGCTATGTCGGGGCATATATCGGTTTTTGATGTATTGCCCAATACCGTGTTTTCTTTTGCAAAGTCGGATGAATTGATTATTCTGTTTATAAGCATTGTCTTACCTTCCTCACTGAGCACAGTTACAGAAGCACCGCCATAAATTAATTTAAGGCGGTGAGACAATCTTTTAAAACTTAAAACTTCTGTATCGATAAGACCTGCCGAATTATATGCGGAAATAAGGTCAAGCTCCGTCTGATGCGTATACTGATCCGGTACAAGCACAATTATTTTGGAGCATTTGCGCTTTTCATTGCACATTCTGTGTATAAGACCGCTTTTGCCGCTTCCTTCGCGTCCGTATATTAAAGTTAATTCCATAATTATTCCGTTTTATTTCAATGTTGGTTTATATACCTGTCTGCTGTGGAGAGACCATATTTTTTCAGAAAAATTACCCGTCGTAATTGAATTTTCGGCCTGTGTAAAATCGTACATTCTTGCGTCAATAACGTCAAGATAATGCAGCATTTCCGCTTCCTTGAACATTGGCTTCAAAGGACTGCCGTATTCAGGTTCATAATGATGACAGTATATCATGTGCTGTATCATATAGAGAATATCGGGGTCAGTTCTGAGCTGAGCGCCTACACGTTCAACAAGCTTGATGCCCATTATGATATGCCCGAGAAGCTTGCCCTCCTCCGTATAATCCGCAGTTATGCCGAACTCATTGGAATCAAGCTCGCTCGTTTTCTCTATATCGTGAAGAATAACGCCCGCATACAGCAAATCCGAATCGAGATCATACACCTCCATAACCTTATCCGCCATTTTGAGCATTGTCGTTATATGATAAAGCAGACCGCTTCTCACGGCATGGTGATTCGTTTTCGCCGCGGGAAAATACTTCAGTCTCGTTTCTTTTTGCTTTATTATTTCGCCGACGAGCTGTTTTATCTGCAAATTGCGGATCCTGTCAATATATGTAAGCACCATATTGTACATATCCGCCGCAGATTCAGGTGCGGAAGCAATAAAGCTCGATATTGAAACTCCGTCACCCTCATTTGCACGTCTTATTTTTTCAATATTTATCTGAAGCTGGCTGTTCCAGCTTTTTACGGTGCCGCGCACCTTTACAACGCAGCTTTTTTCAAATTCGGACTGCATACCTTCCCTGCAGCTCCATATTTTTCCGTTGATGTCCCCCGTATCATCGCTTAAGACGAGATCCATGTAACGGGTATTGTTTTTGCCTAATTTCTCCTGCGCATCTTTAACAAGGAAATACCCCTCGACATTGTCACCGTCCCTGTAATCACGAACTTTTTTGTTCACTTATGTTTTCCGCCTTTCATGACTGATTATATAACAATATAAAAGGCAGAATATGACCGCTTCACTGCCTTTTTTCAAATAAATTTCCGACTGTATCCGAGCAAATCTCTCAATCTGATTCCGTAAGCTCGGTTCTCGGTGCTTCCGCCCACAGCTTTTCAAGGCTGTAAAACTCTCTTTCGTTGTTATGGAATAAATGAACTATTACCGAGCCGTAATCCATAACTATCCACTTTGCATTTTCTGTTCCCTCTGTGTGCAGAGGATCTATGCCCATTTTTTCCTTTATGCCCTCATCAACGTACTCGTACAGTGCGCGCACGTGCGCATCCGTTCTGCCCGAGGCAATCACAAAATAATCCGCGATTATGGACACCTCGCCGATATTTATTACTTCTACGTTAAACGCAAGCTTATCCTTTAATATGGCAGCTATCTGCCTCATAAGTTCAGATGAATTATTATCCATTGTTTTCTCCGTTTCTCATTTGTTTTTCTTTTAAATAATTATACGCATCGAGAGTCATTTGATGTATCCGACTTTGCGTCTGTTCAAGATACAAAACAGTATGCTTCATACATTCAAAAGTGAGCTTTTCAATGCCCTCAAGCATAACCGCTCTCAATTTTTCAACACCGTCAAAGCATCTTGACGGCTCTATCATATCAGCCGAATAAATAAGCATATCGAGCTTCTTCATATCAGGGCAGCCCGTCGTATGCCATCTTACAGCGGAAAGCACCTCTGTATCCGTAATCCCGTACTTTTCCCTTGCAATGACCTCTGACGCCAGAGCATGAAGTAGGGCTTCTCCCTTTGTTTGATGCGGATATTTGTCCGGGAAGCAAGTCCTCAATGCAATTCCCCGCATCATCTCTTCGGTAATACATTTTTGCTTTGAGCAATCATGCAACGCTGCCGCAAGCTTTGCCTTGCATATGTTGATCCCGTAATAATCCGCAAGCTTTTCCGAAATCTGTATCACGCCGAGCGTATGCTCGAATCTGTGCTCTGACAAAGAGCCCTTCAAGTCATCCAAAATCATTTCATACGAAAACATACTGTAATCTGTCTCCCTCGTATTTAATAATAAACCATAAACCCGATTTTGTCAATAGGCGCGGCAATAAATTGAACAAAAGCGTGAAAAATCAATTTTCACGCTGTCATTCAAATAATATATTCGGGCTTTGCCTTTCAAGCTGTGCCTTATTATAACGTGCCGATATTATTATGCCAATCAAAAAGCAAAATATAAATCCGAATTGTTTGCCGTCACATCATATTCAAGGCAAAATGCTCACGTCATTTATAAAGCGACGTCAATTTATTTTAAACATCCTATTATTTTGTGCCGAAAAGTCTGTCGCCTGCATCTCCGAGACCCGGAACGATATAGCAATGTTCATTGAGCTTCTCGTCCACAGCCGCAACAAATACGTCAACATCCGGATGTGCCTCTGAAACAGCTTTGATTCCTTCGGGTGCTCCAATAAGGCATACAAGCTTGATATTCTTTGCGTGATGTCTCTTCAATATCGCAATTGCCTCATTTGCAGAGCCGCCCGTTGCGAGCATGGGATCTACTATTATTGCTTCTCTCTCCTCAATATCAACAGGGAGCTTGCAGTAATAATCAACAGGCTTAAGAGAATCCGGATCTCTGTACAGACCTATATGTCCGACCTTTGCGGCAGGAACAAGATTCAGCATTCCGTTTACCATGCCCAAGCCGGCTCTGAGTATCGGAACAATTGCTACGTTTTTGCCGTCAATCATTTTTACCTTTGCCGTTGCAACAGGTGTTTCGATTTCCACTTCCTTAAGCGGAAAATCTCTCGTAACCTCGTATGCCATAAGCATGGCAATTTCTTCTACCAATTCTCTGAAATCCTTTGAACCTGTGTTTTTATCCCTTATAAGTGCAACCTTGTGCTGTATAAGAGGATGATCCATAACGTGAATTTTACTCATAATTCATTAACCTTGTCCATAAAGTCGGACTTAAACCTTTCATATATTTTTATAGCATAATAAATTCACTTGTAAATATCCCGACAAAGTTTTTTCGGTCGGGCTGAAGCATTATTATTTTTTGAGCACTTCAACACCGTTATCGGTGCCTACGCATACAGTATCGGCATAGCCAATAAAGAAACCGGTCTCAAGAACACCCGGAATCATTGTTATGAGATTGTTGAGCTTTGCAATATCACATTCCTTATCAAGCGCAACATCAAGAACAAAGTTTCCGTTATCCGTAATTACCGGTCCGTCTTTACGTTTTGCAATCCTTATTTCGGATTGAAAACCCAATTTTGCAATAGAATTTTTTACAAGGCGCCAAGCCTGCGGAATAACCTCTACCGGTACAGGGAAAGATTCTCCGAGTCTGCCTACTTTTTTGCCGTCATCAATAATAAAAACATACTTTTTTGCCAATGCGGCAACTACCTTTTCAAGCGTCTGTGCCGCGCCGCCGCCTTTTATGCCGTTGAAATCAGGGTCAACCTCGTCAGCTCCGTCAACTGCAATATCAAGGCTGTCAACACTGCTTATATCCTTCAGGTCAAATCCAAGCTCATCGCAAAGGCACCTTGTCTGGAATGAAGTGACAACTCCGGTAAAACGGAGGTTTTCTTCATCCATTCTCTTTTTCAGCGCCTTAACAAAAAAATATACCGTCGAACCCGTACCTATTCCGACAGTCATTCCGTTTTCCACGAGCTGTGCCGCCCATTCTCCGGCTCTCTGCTTTTTCTCGCTGTTTGCGTTTTCACATTTCATAATAACGAATACTCCAAAAATACAATCTGTAATCAAATGCCGCCATTTACGGCGCATTGTACTTATTTCTTTATATTATAACAGAAAATTCTGTTTTTTACAACAGTAAAACACATTTTTAATAATTTTTATGCCTGTAATTTATGTCATTTGCGTACCCAAGCGCTCATAATCGTTAAAAATCACTTGAAATATACATAAATTTATGGTAGAATATATTAGATAATTTATATTTAAATGAAAGGAATGCTTATTTGCTTTTGCAAAATAGGCTTTAGGTCATTACCGTATGTCTGGACATTCAAAATGGGCTAACATAAAAAGGAAAAAGGAAAAAACAGATGCCGTTAAAGGCAGATCGTTTACAAAAATAGGCAGAGAAATTGCAGTTGCCATTAAAGAAGGGGGTCCAGATCCGGACAGCAACTCTCGTCTGAGAGACGCTATTGCCAAGGCGCGCGCAAACAATATGCCTAACGACACAATAACAAGAAGCATCAAAAAGGCATCCGGCGAACTCGGAAGTATCAACTACGAGGACGTACAGTACGAGGGCTACGGAATAGGCGGCGTTGCGGTTATAGTAAGCACGCTTACCGACAATCGTAACCGTACAGCCGGAGACGTAAGACACCTTTTTGATAAATTCGGCGGCAATCTCGGTGCAACGGGATGCGTTTCATATATGTTCGACAAAAAGGGCATTATCGAAATAGAATATGAAGACGTCGAGGACGTTGACGAAGATGAAATCACAATGTTTGCTCTCGACTGCGGTGCGGAAGATATAAGCATTGATGAAACGCTTGTTACAATATATACATCCGTTGAAGATTTCAGCAGCGTAAGCAAGGCATTTTCCGATGCGGGAAAATACAATATTATTTCCGCAGAGCTCGGTATGGTTCCTCAGAATACAGTAGAACTTGACGACGCCAAGACGGAAACGTTTATGAAAATGATAGACAACCTTGAGGACAACGACGACGTTCAGGACGTTTGGCACAATTTAGCTTGATTTTCAATCAGTCAGGAGATAAAATTTAATTATGAACCGTGAAACAATAATTATACTTGACTTCGGTGCGCAGTACAGTCAGCTCATTGCACGCAGAGTGCGTGAAGCAAACGTTTTCTGCGAGATTCTCCCCTATAATACCTCGGCGGAAAAGATTCGTGCAAAAAATCCGTGCGGAATTATATTTTCCGGAGGTCCGTCAAGCGTAAATGAAGAAAACGCTCCGATTTGTGATGACGGAGTATTTGACATAGGCGTTCCGATACTCGGAATATGCTACGGCGTTCAGATGATCGCAAAGCATTTCGGCGGCGTTATTTCGCACGCACTGAATCCCGAATACGGCAGAACACCGATAAAATTCAATACAGGCAACAAGCTTTTCTGCGGTGCACCGGAAAACAGCATGGCACTCATGAGTCATTTTGACACAGTCAGCAATCTTCCGGACGGCTTTGTTTCAATAGCATCTACTGCTATGTGTTCAAACGCCGCTTTAATGGACGAAAAACTGAATATCTACGGTGTTCAGTTTCATCCCGAGGTTATCCATACAGATGCGGGACAGCTTATTATCAAGAATTTCCTTACGAACATATGCGGATGTACAGGTTCGTGGACAATGTCGTCATTCGTAAAAAATTCAATCGAAAGCATTAAAGAGCGCGTCGGTGACAAAAAAGTTCTTTTGGCTTTATCGGGCGGTGTTGACAGCTCTGTTGCCGCTGCTCTCATAAGCAGAGCAATAGGCTCACAGCTCACCTGCGTGTTCGTTGACCACGGTCTCATGCGCAAAAACGAGGGCGATGAGGTCGAGGCAATGTTCAAGAATTTTGACCTTAACTTTATCAGAGTAAACGCAGAAGAAAGATTCCTCTCCAAGCTTAAAGGCGTTGAAGAGCCCGAAAGAAAGCGTAAAATCATTGGCGAAGAATTTATACGTGTATTTGAGGACGAAGCCAAAAAAATCGGTCATGTTGAGTTCCTTGCTCAAGGCACAATTTATCCCGATGTAGTTGAAAGCGGTACAGGCACTTCAGCTGTAATTAAATCTCACCACAATGTAGGCGGTCTGCCCGACTGTGTGGATTTTGACGATATTATCGAGCCGCTCAGAGAGCTTTTCAAGGACGAAGTCAGACTTGCAGGCGAAGAGCTCGGTCTGCCTCAGCACATGGTATGGAGACAGCCGTTCCCCGGTCCGGGGCTTGCGATACGTTGCATCGGTGCCGTCACAAAGGAGCGCCTTGACATTCTGCGCGAAGCCGATTTTATTTTCCGTGAGGAAGTTGCAAAAGCAGGTCTTGACAGAGTGCTGTGGCAGTATTTTGCCGTTATTACCAACATGAGAAGCGTCGGCGTTATGGGCGACGAGAGAACGTATGACTATACTATTGCGCTTCGTTCCGTAAACAGCAGCGACGCCATGACGGCACAGTGGTCAAAAATCCCGTATGAGGTGCTTGAAGTTGTCTCGAGCCGTATCGTAAATGAAGTAAAGGGCGTTAACAGAGTTGTGTATGATATTACTTCAAAACCACCGGCAACGATTGAGTGGGAATAAAATTGAACAGAAACGGGCTGATAGGAGAAAGCACAGTTTTGAAGCCTTCTTAGTTGACATGAAGCGATCCATGCAAGTTATTCAAGAGTGGCGTAGCCATTCAGTTTGCTCTTAAATAACTTGCATGGATTTGCTATTTTTTATTCTTTCACGTGAAAAAATTATATTTAAGCTATAGCCATAGGATTAGGGAAAGGATTACGAAACCATGGATACTATAAAGGAATTAAAAAAAGATGGTATGCTACTGAAAAAGATTCCTAAAAAAGAACAAACAATTGAACTCTGTGAGGCATCTATTAAACAAAATCCTTTAGCTTTACAGTTTGCGTCCAAAAAATGTTTAGATTCCAAAATGTGTTTGACTGCAGTTAAAAAAAATAGACAGGCATTTCGATATGTTCCTCGCCAATTTGTTACTAAACAAATGTGTGAATTGGCAGTTGAATCAGACCCCCAATTATTGAAAAATGTGCCAGAGAATTTTCAAACATCAACGATTTGTATAAATGCGGTAAAAAAAGATGTAAGCACATTATCGTTTGTTTCATTGAAAAAAAGAACTGAATTGTTTGATAATAATACTGAAATTGATTTAATAGAAAAAATCGTGGCACACGATCCCGAATGGCTAAAGTATATGCCTGACCGCTCGGATGTAAGGGCGTTATGTATAAGTTATATGGAAGAAGATTTTTCTATTGCACAGTATATGCCTGAACAGATAAAAAACTCTGACGATATTTTGAATTATCAAAAATCAAAAGGGAAATTGCAATTTACACACAAATATTTTGATTCTCAGTCAAAGAAGTTCAACGTCGAAATTAAAGTAGTATATAATTATAAATCAATGTATTACGAAATTATAGAAGAAAGATCATATTGTATTCTGAAAAAATTTGATGTTTTTGACAAATTTTATGATTTTTTAGACGGAAACCTTTTCGATGCTGAATTGAGAGATTATAGTTTTCGTGGAATTAATTTAAAAAATTACAATATTGAGGGTGCAATTATCAACAGTAAGATATTGCAGTCGCAAGGATTATATGATGAGACATATTTTGCAGATATAAAAAAGATTTTGGAAACTAACTCGGAAGAAATTATTGAGAATAATGAAATTATAACACTTAATGAATTTTGTTATCCTAAACCTATCGATGATGACGAACATGAGTGTTACGACACTAACCATATTCCGTTTTTTTATATTAGCGATATTCATTTAGTACATCGTGTTTGCAATAAATTTAAAAATAAAGCTACAAAAGAAGAAATACGTTGGTATATAAAATCTCTGGCAAAAAGTATGGTTTCATCCATTGAACCCATACCGTCTAATAGCTATTTGCTTATTGCAGGAGATACTTCATCTATTTTTGAATTTGCAGATATCTTCTACAGTGAGCTTATACATTTGTGGGATCCGAATCAGATAGTGGTTGTATCCGGCAATCACGAATTATGGGATCCTTATGTTAATATGGAAGATAATGTGAATACATATAGAAATTTTTTTGGTAGATTAGGTATAACATTTTTACAAAATGATTTAATGTGTATAAATAGAGAAAAATGCGAGATATTCGCTGAAGAAGAAATACTGAAAATGAGTGAAAAAGAGTTGCGAAATAAGGCTCTATGTTGTTCTATTATTATTTTGGGCGGGATAGGATTTAGCGGCTTAAATAAAAAATTCAATGCTTCAAATATACGATATGGGAAAAGCTTTGATAAATTATCAAAAGAAGCGGCATTGGAGAAAGATATGCAAGAAGCAAATCGCTTTAATACTATATATACGAAGATATTGGCAAGTTTAGGAAAAAGTAGAGTCATTGTCCTTACACACGTCGAGAAAGAAGACTGGAATGCAGAAAAACACAATCCCTACTGGATATACTTGAATGGGCATAATCATCAAAACTTTTTTGACATAGGTAATGGAAGAACGATATACGCTGATAATCAAATTGGATATAGCGCAAAGAATATTGGATTAAAATATTTCTATTGTGATACTGATTATGACATATTTACCTACTATCAAGATGGAGTATATAAAATAACAAAGGAGCAGTATATTGATTTTAACAGAGGAAAATCGATTTGGGTGTCATTTAAAAGAAAAAACGGAACAATTTATATGTTAAAAAGAAATAATATATATTTGTTTTTGAAATATTCCAAATTTAATGAACGTTCAAAAAAGGAATCATTATATCTTATGAGCGGTGGTGATTTAAAAAAATTAACGCGAAATAGATTAGAAGATTTATCCTATTATTATGACAATCTTGAAAAATACTCAGAAAACGTAAATCGATTACTATATGAGTATACGGAATATCAACAGAAGCTTTCTAAATTTATTAAGCATATCGGAGGTTCCGGAAAAATACACGGTTGCATTGTCGACGTGGAAAGGCCTAATGGATTAAATAGATTTTCATATTGCCATTTATTTGTCAATCCGGAAGATGGAAAAGTAACGCCATATTTTGCTTATGATGTAACGTCAAGATGGGTTTACAAAGATTTAAAAGCCTTATTACAAGCACATGATAGTTGCAAACAAATAGCTGATAATTATTTGCGAATTGAAAAAGAAACTCCACGCAATTTGCCGGCTGTTCAATACACTGAACAGATGGCATCATGGGAAAATAAGGACAATATATATGATAAAGGTAGTGAGATTTATAAAAAGAATCGAATAACAAAAGCACTGCAATATTGTATAGATAAAAATATTGTGCGTCTATGGAATGAAGACCTGTTAAATTATGATTTTGTAAATCGGAATAAACAGTCAAATCAAATTGATGAAATTGCAGATGATATACTAATGATTGATGAAAAGGTATTTAACGACGATGTTAGACTATAAATACTATGTAGGACTTATATTACGGCAGGTACATCGAAAAGATGTAAAGAAGTGCGCGATTTTGATTAAGACACCAAAATATTTATTCCGTTTGATGCCTTGAAATTAATCTCACGTTATGCTATACTATATAAAATGCAAACATTTTTTAGCATTGTAATTTATTTTGCCTAAAATAAACATCTCAGGAGAACATTTATGATAAAAAAGCATAAAAAAATATTTATTTCAATAATTATCTGTGTGCTTATGCTTATAAGCGGATGTTCCACGGCAACACCCGATATGACACCGTTGCCGACAGATAACACTCCCACAGCACAGCCGTCACCGTCTGTCGATACAAAAATCGTACTCAACAATCTTGACAGTGAAATTGAGCTTGAAGTGCGTGATTCAAAGCTCATGATAAACAGACTTGTATACGGCACATCCGATAATAACTTTGCATCGGAAAATTCCGAATTTTCTCTTCCTTCAACGGTTGATGTCGTGTATACAAAGCTCGGGTTCGTCGGAGCAATAAACGTTGCCTGCACATGGGAATATACCGGCAACAAGGTTTACGAAGCGGAAGAAAACGGGATCGGGCAGGTTTGCGCCGAATATTCATTCGTAGACAATGATAAAAATTTAGTTCTTCGCGTAAATTGCATTTCGCGTCCGTCTCTTGCAGGTCCGTTTGAATTTTATTCTGTAATTGAAAATGCAAATCCCGAGGACGCAGAAAAAGCATACAATGTCGCACCGAGAAATTATGCTTCGTTTACGCTTCGTTCAATGGAAAAAGACGTTACTGTATGGTCGATAAAAAAGGAAAGCTATATTGCCGAGGGCGTTATTGACCTGCCGGGTTCGGGAATTTACAAATTCATATACGAATATAACGAAGATAAAGGCTTCCCAAAGGTCAAAACATCTGCTTTCATAACATCAAAATTCATGTTAAACACAAATGAATGTATTCCCTTGCTCTATGCAGACGTAAATTCCGAGTGCGGAGTCTACATGGGGCTCGAATCTGTCTCGGGCAAAATCACCGCACAGGAGGGTGCCGAAAAAAACACTCTCACGCTTTCGGCATCGCTTGATTATTCGGAAAAAGAAGATGAAAACATATTCAAAACGCTTCTCTCGGGCGGCGAAACCGTCAAGCTCTCCCCTGTTTACCTTGGCGTTTACGACGGCGATACGGATGACGGAAGCAATATTTTCAAATCGTGGTTTTTCAAATGCAAGGTTCCCGATAATTTGAGGAACGACCCCAAAGAGCCGTTCACGCAAATGGATATGCAGGTAGGGCTGGAGGATTACGGTCTTGAATCTATAAAATGGGATTACGGCTGGTGGGCTGAGCACAGCTTTGAATTTCCGTATTCATATGAAGGATCATGGGAATTGAGAAACCCCGGATATATCGGCGTGCTTGAAAACTACGGTTGCAAAACAATGGAAGAATTCGGGCAACTCGTAAAAGAAAAAGGGCTTAATTGGACAGTGTATATTCTTTTGCACGATACTCGCGATGAAAACGGCAAGCCAACAGATCAGGCAGGCGAATTCAGTTCTCTCATACATCCGGAATGGTTCTCGGATCTTGATGTTTTGGGTTCGCTTATTGCCGATCTCGGAAACGAGGAGTGCCTGGAATATCTGAAAAAAGCATTGTCTGAATTCATGAACTCAAATCACATTGAAACGTGGCGAAGCGATTTTGAACCCATATGTCATTCGTCCGACAAGGAAAATCGGCACAGTGCAAACGGCACAGATGTAATGTTCTGGTGCGCAGAAGGCTTCAAAGAGCTTATTGAATACTTGCAGGAAAATGTGGAAGGCTTCAGGTATGAAAGCTGTTCTTCGGGCGGCGGATTGAAGGACCTCTTCACGGCAAGACTCGCAACTGTCATAAATTGCGACGATTCGGCAAATTATTTGAGCCTCAGAACTTCATTTTATGACAGCTCATACATACTTCACCCTGCTCAGCTCCAGCTGCCGTGCAATCCCGATACATTCAATACGTATCTCGAATCGTGTTTCCCCGTATACGATTCCGAAAACTTCCCCGATGACTTTGACCTGCACTCGGCTGTTATGGATATGGGCTTCCGCTCTGTTATTCTGAGCGCACCGATGTGGGGCTCATGGACGGGGCAAACTGTCCTATATGATTACTACACCGAATACGCATCGATGTTCTCCGAGAAAATTCGCTCTCTCGTCCGTAACGGAAACTTGTACCACATACTCCCGAGACCGGATGGCGTTAATTGGGACGGTATTATGTATTCCGATAAGGATTCCGAAAATGAAATAAAGGGCGCTGTGTTCCTCTTTAAACCCTCAACCGATGCCGAGGATACTAAAAACGTCGTTCTGAAGGGCCTTGACGAAAATACTCTTTATAACCTCACTTTCCAAGATCGCCCGAAACAAAATGTTACCGCAACAGGCGCGGAACTTATGTCAAACGGTGTTAACGTTAATATCGAATACGTCGGCTCTGAAATTATTTGGATAACCGAAGCTTGATTTTATTTTTTCGTGAGG
>CAMEIT010000028.1 GCA_945918795.1 uncultured Clostridia bacterium
GCAGCAAGAGGGTTTTGAGTATCGCTGAAGTCTATTGATATAACGCCGCCCACCGCACATGCCGTCTGATCCATAAGACCGCACGGCTTGCCGAAATACACGTTTTCGGCATACTGACCTATTTTTGCAATTTCAACAGCTGAAGGCTCATTGCCCTCGTTATAAAGCCTTGCAAAAATCTTGCCTATGAGGACCTCAATCGAAGCAGAAGAGCTCAGACCGCTGCCTCTTTTTACAGTGCTTGTTATATATGCGTTGAAGCCGCCCGTCTTATAGCCAAGCTCTGAAAATCTTGCCGCAATACCTCTTACAAGTGCTGCGGTCGTTTCTTTCTCGGCTTCCGAAGGCTGTGTATTTTTTATGTTAACCTTGAAAGGACGCTGATAGCCGACCGAATAAATATTAACGACATCGTCATCGGTAGGAACAACTATTGCCGCGCTGTCAAGATTTACGCTACCCGCAAGCACGCATCCGTGATTATGGTCAGTATGGTTTCCGCCTATTTCTGTTCTGCCCGGCGCGGAAAATAAGTAAAAGGATTCGGGAGCCGAAAACTTTTCCGTATACAAACTGTACAATTCCGCATATCTTGCCACAGCCGCGTGAGTATCCTGATAAAGCTCCTTGAAAAGAGGCAGTTTATCAAGCACATAAATGTCTTCTTTCGTAAACATACAAATTGTTTCCTTTCTTACCGAAGCGCATTCAACGCCTCACAAATTTGAGCAAGCCTCAATCCTCGTATCCGTTCGGATTAAGCTCCTGCCAATGTGCCGCGTCCTTGCACATCTGATAAATATCCTTCTCCGCCTTCCAGCCGAGAAGCTTTTCTGCCTTTGTGGGATCCGCATAGCACTCGCCTATATCGCCGGCGCGTCTCGGTGCAAACTTATATTTTACCTTTTTGCCCGTTGCTTCCTCATAAGCCTTGACAATTTCAAGAACTGAATAACCGTTGCCCGTGCCGATGTTATAATAGTCTATTCCCTTTACGGCAACAGTTCTGTCGAGAGCCTTTAAGTGTGCCTTTGCAAGGTCCACAACGTGTATGAAATCTCTTACGCCGGTACCGTCTCTTGTTTCATAGTCGTTTCCGTAAATCGAGAGGCACTCGAGCTTGCCGCTTGCAACCTGTGCAACATACGGAAGAAGATTGTTCGGAATACCCTTCGGGTCCTCGCCTATAAGGCCGCTTGAATGTGCGCCTATCGGGTTGAAATATCTTAAAATAGATACGCTCCAATCCTTGTCGGCGATAGTAACGTCCTTAAGAATACGTTCTATTTCCAGCTTTGTCTCGCCGTAAGGATTTGTTGTGGAAAGCGGAAAATCCTCTTTGATCGGCACGCACTTCGGCTTTCCGTAAACGGTTGCCGACGAACTGAACACGATATTTTTAACACCGTACTTAGCCATAACCTCGCAAAGGATAAGCGTACCCGTCAAATTGTTGTGATAATATCTGAGCGGCTGTTCAACAGACTCTCCGACCGCCTTAAGTCCCGCAAAATGAATTACGGCGTCAACCTCATTTTCCGCGAAAACCTTTTCAAGGCTGTCTCTGTCAAGCAGGTCAACCTGATAAAATTTGAAGTCCTTACCCGTTATTTTTCTGACTCTGTCAAGCACAACAGGCTTGCTGTTTACAAAATTATCAACTATAATGACTTCTCTGCCGTCGTTGAGCAACTCAACAACAGTGTGTGAGCCTATAAAGCCTGCGCCTCCCGTTACCAATACCTTCATAATAGCACTTCCTTAAAAAATATTTTTCCAAAAACCGTTTTTTTGCAAATTCGGTCTTTATTTTTCAAACAAAATATTATATAATTATGAGCGGATTCAAATAATAATGCCAAAAGGCAATCAGAATAATCCGCTGACAGAATGAGGATTTGAATACACGATAACAAATCCTTGCTTATTATAACATTACATTTAAAATTTTTCAACAGGAAAAGGACAAATAATTTATGAATTACAACAAAAAAGCGGCATACGGCGCAGAGCTTCTCATCAATTACGGCATCGCAAACTCTCTTATCGACAAGCGCGATGTAAATTACGTCCGCAACAGACTCATTGCAGCCCTGCTCCTTGATAAGCCCTACGAAGGCGAGTGCTCCGAAATACCCGAAGAGCCAAGCCGCGTGCTTGAGGACATTATGAACGCCGTCGCCGAGGACAAGGAACGCGCGCCGCTGCTTTTGCCTGATAATACCGTAACATTCAGAGATCTGCTCGATACCGCTCTTATGGGGTGCATGACACCCATGCCGTCACAGGTGACAGACAAATTCGAGCATCTCGAAAAATCCGAGGGTATAAAATCCGCAACGGATTATTTTTACAGCCTTGCGCTCAATACAAATTATATAAGACGCGACAGGATTGCCAAAAACAAAATGTGGCATCATGAAAGCAGATACGCAAACCTTACGATCACAATAAATCTCACAAAGCCGGAAAAGGACCCAAAGGAAATTGCCAAGCTGAAGCTTCTGCCTCAGAGCGGTTATCCCAAATGCCTTTTGTGCCCCGAGAATGAGGGATATAAAGGTACGGCAAACAATCCCGCGCGTCAGAACCACAGAATAATTCCGCTTTCACTCAATAATGAGAGCTGGTCGCTCCAATATTCACCGTACGTTTACTATAATGAGCACTGCATCGTACTCAGAAATGAGCACGTCCCCATGAAGATCGAGCATGACACATTCGTCAGACTGCTCGAGTTCTGCCGACGCTTCCCTCATTACTTTATAGGTTCAAACGCAGACTTGCCCATTGTCGGCGGCTCCATTCTGACTCACGACCATTTTCAGGGCGGGAACTGCATAATGCCTATGTTTGAGGCGAAGGAAATTATCGACTTCAAATCGGAAAAATATAAAAATACGGATGTCAGCATTATAAATTGGCCTATGTCCACCGTCAAGTTCAAAGGCACAGACATTGATGAGCTTATCAAAGCCGCATATGAGCTTCACTGCACATGGATGAATTACAGCGACGCTCATCACGATATATGCGCATATACCGACGGAATACGTCACAATACCGTGACCCCGATCGTAAGAAAGGAGCAGGACAAATACTGCGTTTACTGCGTTCTGCGCAACAATCGCACATCACCCGAGCACCCCGACGGCATTTTTCATCCGCATAAGCAGTGGCATCATATAAAGAAAGAAAACATAGGTCTGATAGAAGTAATGGGATATTTCATTCTGCCCGGACGACTTGACAAGGAGCTTTCTATTCTTGCCGAGGCAATGGTTTCAAATACGCTCGGCGCTCTTAAAGAGGATTCCCCTGCGTATAAACACGTTGAATGGGCTGAAGAAATAATGCTTAATAATAATGTTACAAGTGAGAACGTGTATGAAATTCTTCAACGTGAAATAGGCAACGTATGTACCAACGTGCTTGAAGATTCGGGCGTATTCAAGACAGATGCACATGGTATCGACGGCTTTTGCAAATTTATGAAAAGCGCTCTTGATTACAAACAAATATAAAAAAACAGTTGACATTTAACGTATGTGATTATATAATATACTTAAATTACTAAGATAAGGAGTAATGTAAAAATGGCAAAACTTGAAAAAATAGGTGTTCAGTTATACACCATCCGTGACTTCATGAAAGATGAAGAAAGCATAAAAACAAGCTTTGAAAGACTTAAGAAAATGGGCTTCGATGAAGTTCAGACAGCAGGCTGCGCTGTTCCGTTTGACGTATTCGGAAAGCTTGCAAAAGAAGCAGGTCTTACAGTTGTAGGTACTCACGATGATTTCGGCATGATGTGCAATGACCCCGAAAAGGCAATGAAGCTCCATGACGATCTCGGCACAAAGCTCATGGGTATCGGCGGCTTCTGGGCAGACAATCTCGAGGGCTATCTCGATTTCATCGAAAAAGCCAACAAGCTCTGCAAGGTTATCGGACCTAAGGGATATAAGTTCACATATCATCATCACAGCCATGAATTCGTAAAATTCAACGGCAAGCCGGCTATCGATTACCTCATAGAAGGTCTTGACAAGGATTATTCTTCCTTCGTTATGGATACATATTGGGTACAGAATGCAGGCGGCGACATCCGTTATTGGCTCAACAAGCTCAAGGGCAGAATTGACGTGCTCCACCTTAAGGATATGGGCATGGGACCGAACGGCTCTTTCATTACGGAAATCGGCAACGGCAACATTTATTGGGAAGGCGTTATTGAAGAAGCACTCAAGACAGGCGTTAAGTCATTTGTTGTTGAGCAGGATGACTGGCCGGGCAATCCTTTTGACAGCCTCCAGCAGTCAATGGATTATCTGCGTGCAAATTTCATGTAATTTTGCATACCCGAGATTCAAAAATCATGTAAAAACAATGCGGACGGCTTTTGTTCATAAAAGCCGCCCGTTTTTTATTCCGATTTTGCTTAAATATTTGTATTAATCTGTTGTCAGAGCACTTCCAAGCCGAACAATCCCGCAAGCTCCTTTACATCCTCTGATATATCCTCAAATGCAAACACCTGATGACATCCGAGCGCCGTCATAATATAATGCTTCATATCTTCAAAACGAACGTGCATTTGTGTACGGCAGGCGTTTTCATATTCACCCGGTATTGAGGTTCCACTGTTAACGGTTATCTTTGATGCGTTATCCGATATTCTGCACGCCGTGACGGGTATTCCTGTCGGTATATCCACCTGAAGGCTCACGCCGATTCCGCTTTCATGATGATTGCGCAATATACAAGGCAGTTTTTTGCCCATACAGCATATAGGCGACGTGCAATGTGAAAAATTAACCGTATCGTCAGGCTGAAGTCCCGGGTTTGCCATCCAGAGCTTCATGGACGTCAGTTGCTTCATGAGCAGCATCGTAACTGCGCTGTCAACGTCTCCCTCGCATGAAACAATCATATCCGTGCAGTCATTTACGTAGCTTACTCCGAGACAGCTGTTTGTGCCCTCCTTGAGCAGATTAAAGCAAGCCAGAGCGGCCGCATCAGCCTCATAACGCTTCATAACGGTAACAATCGCCCATGCCATGCGCGACGCATTCCAGAGGTCGTCATCATCAGGCTCCCTGCACCCTGTACTGCTTGTCTTGAAATGAACGTAGTACGGTTCTGCCTGCTTTCTTGTTGCTTCTCTGTATAAAAGTGCAAGCTCCTCCTGAGAAATACAGCGTATTTTTATCCCAAAGCGTTCTTCATAAATCGAAGCATCGTCGGCATTGCTTATTACCCAAGGCTCGGTCTGCCCTATTTTGAGTACGGTTGCACCTCTTATCTTGAAATATGCCTCAACTATATGCACTCTCTTTCGGAGCTCTTCTTTGTTCAGGCACAAAAAAGTTCTCTGCTTTGTCCTGTGCAGTACAGCCCATACGTCCATAAGCGTCGGTGCCGCGTTGCAACGCAGCATCTCGTTGCAGGCTTCGGGTGAAGCGTTGCCCCTTATGTATGCGCCGTATAAAATCGTGCTTTCGTAATGCGAAGCGGCTTCAAGAATGTTTTTCTGAACAGCTCCGCTCATGGGAACCGCAACCAGGCAGTCTCCCTCGGGCAAATTCTGTGTATCCCCGTCAACAACAAGTCTGCAGCATGAATTTTCCGCAATATCCATGCACAGCTCTTTGTATGTTTCATTAAGCATTGCGGTATCCTGCCAATAACGGCTTGCCGCAAAAAACAAATATACTGTCTTCATAGTGTTGTACCTTTCTGTTATGTGAGCAAATATTTAACATCAATAATATTATATATTTTATTTTAACACACATTTTCCCCAAAAGCAATAAGGAATCCGCATTTTGTAAACGATTCCGCACGCTGAAGTAAAAACATGAAAATTTTTCTTTCATATTCGTTTTTTGTTCGGAGTATGTATTGACAATTCGACAAAAATATGGTATCATTTGTTTGTAATTCGGCGATTTTGCTCAAACAAAATACCTGCCCGTGAAATCCGAACGAATCCACTCATACATACAATTTTTTGTGTGCTCGGGGTGTATTTTAAGCGTATCGGCGGATACAAATGTCCGTCTTTTATTTTGCAGGTCGGGGCTTGCCTTGGAATTGCATTGAAATAAATATATCAAAAAGGAATGTCTTTCGCAAACAAAAGACATCGGTCACTCTTAAAATGAAAAAAGTCGCAATCATAATGGGCAGCGACAGCGATCTGCCAGTAGTTGAAAAGGCAATTGACACATTAAAAGAATACGGTGTAAAATATGAGGTTCATGTTTACTCCGCTCACAGAACGCCTGTTCAGGCGCGTGATTTTGCTGTTTCGGCAAGAGAAAACGGTTTCGGCGTAATAATTGCCGCCGCAGGCAAAGCGGCTCATTTGGCAGGCGCAATCGCGGCAAACACGACTCTCCCCGTCATCGGAATACCCGTAAAGGCTTCTACTCTTGACGGACTTGACGCACTGCTTTCCACGGTTCAGATGCCGTCGGGAATACCTGTTGCAACAGTTGCAATAGACGGTGCGGCAAACGCAGCGCTTCTCGCAATACAAATACTTTCTCTGGGCGACGAAAAGCTCGCCGAAAAGCTCGAGTGCGCAAGAAAAAGCGCATCCGAGAAGATTCTCGAGAAAGACGCTCTCATTACACAGCGTTACAATAATCAATAATACACAGCTTGCGGCAGACCGAAATATTGTTTGCCGCATTCTTAATATTTCATCAAATTCGGAGGGAACCAAATGGGTGGTTTTTTCGGCGTAACATCACACAGAGACTGCGTACTTGACGTATTTTTCGGTGTTGATTACCATTCGCATCTCGGCACACGCCGCGCCGGTATGTCGGCTTTAGATAAAGAAAAGGGATTTCAACGCGAGATCCACAATATAGAAAATTCTCCTTTCAGGACAAAATTCGAGAACGTCACATCTGAAATGACAGGCAATGCCTGCATCGGCTGTATAAGCGACTCAGACCCACAGCCTATTCTTATACGTTCAAGACTCGGCACATTTGCAATAAGCACTATCGGCATTATAAACAACGCGGAAAAATTAGTCACAAGCTTTCTCGATATAAGCGGCGGTCATTTCAATGCAATGAGCGAGGGCAAAATCAATTCGACAGAGCTTGTCGCGGCACTTATAAATCAGAGAAGTAATTTTGTCGAAGGAATACAGTTTGCACAAAGCGTTATTGACGGTTCTGCTTCAATACTCATACTCAAAGAGGACGGAAGCCTTATCGCCGCAAGAGACAGACTCGGACGTCTGCCCATAATAATCGGCAAAAACGAATACGGACACTGCGTATCATTCGAATCGTTCGCATACGAAAAGCTCGGATACAAAACAGAAAAAGAGCTTGGTCCGGCAGAGATCGTTGAGATAACGCCCGATGAAATAAAAATACTTGCTCCGGCTCAGAAGAAAAAGCGTATTTGTGCGTTTCTTTGGACATATTACGGCTATCCGAACTCATGCTATGAGGGCGTAAACGTCGAGGTCATGAGAAACCGCAACGGCGAAATAATTGCCGAAAACGACAAGGAAAACAATATAGCTCAGGATATAGATTATGTAAGCGGCGTGCCCGATTCGGGAACTCCTCATGCAATAGGATATGCCAACAAGAGCGGAATCCCATTTGCACGGCCTTTTATAAAGTACACTCCCACGTGGCCGAGAAGCTTTATGCCCGCAAATCAGGAGCAGCGCAACAGAATAGCAAAAATGAAGCAGATTCCCGTACATGACCTCATAAAGGGCAAAAAGCTTCTTTTTGTAGATGACAGCATCGTAAGAGGAACACAGCTTCGCGAAACAGTCGAATTTCTGTATGAGCACGGTGCAAAGGAAGTGCATATGCGTTCCGCGTGTCCGCCCATAATGTACAGCTGTAAGTACCTCAATTTTTCACGAGGCACGTCAGAAATGGAGCTTCTTGCGCGGCAGATAATAAAGGAGCTTGAGGGTGATGAAGGCTTCGAGCATATAGAAGAATACAGCGACGGCAAAACCGAACGCGGCAAATCGCTCAGAAAAGCAATATGCGAAAAATTCCATTTCACATCATTGGAATATCAGTCCTTGGAGGGGCTGATCAAATCAATCGGAATAGATCCTTGCGACGTTTGCACATACTGCTGGAACGGTAAGGAATAAACACCTCAAAAGCACAAAAGAAAGGAATACCAAAATGAACAAGAATTCAAAATCAGAAAGCTATGCAGCGGCAGGCGTCGATATAACCGCAGGATATAAAGCCGTTGAATTAATGAAGAAGCATATAGCAAGAACAATGACAAACTCGGTAACGTCGGATATAGGCGGTTTCGGAGGATTGTTCGAGCTCGATATGACGGGAATAGAAAAGCCCGTTCTCGTAAGCGGAACAGACGGCGTCGGAACAAAGCTCAAGCTTGCATTCATCATGGACAAGCACGACACTGTGGGAATAGACTGCGTTGCAATGTGCGTAAACGATATAATTTGTTGCGGTGCAAAGCCGTTATTCTTCCTTGATTACATTGCGTGCGGAAAGAATATACCCGAAAGAATTGCAGACATAGTATCCGGCGTTGCAGAGGGCTGTGTTCAGTCTGGCGCGGCGCTCGTAGGCGGCGAAACAGCGGAAATGCCGGGCTTTTATCCTGTCGATGAATATGACCTTGCAGGTTTTTCCGTCGGCGTAGTTGATAAAAAGAAAATTCTCAACAACAAAACGATGAAAGAGGGCGACGTCATAATAGCACTGCCGTCAAGCGGCGTTCACTCAAACGGATTTTCTCTTGTAAGAAAAGTATTCGACGTTGAAAACAAAGACATCAAAACGCCTCTTGAAGCACTCGGCGGAAAATCAATCGGCGAAACACTTCTTACTCCCACAAAAATATATGTAAAGCCAATGCTTGCACTTTTTGACAATGTAACCGTAAAGGGTGTATCTCACATAACAGGCGGCGGCTTCTATGAAAACATTCCGAGGAGCTTTGCCGAAGGATTCAGTGCAAAAATCGAGAAAAAAGCAGTCAAAGTGCTTCCTGTGTTCGACCTTATTGCAAAAACGGGCAATATTCCCGAAAGAGATATGTTCAATACATTCAATATGGGCGTAGGCATGAGCATTGTTGTTGATAAGACAGAAGCCGATAAAGCACTTGAGATACTCAGTGCAAACGGCGAGGACGCTTACATCGTAGGCGAAGTCGTTAAATCCGACGAGGGCGTAATAATATGCTGAAAACAAGAATCGCCGTATTCGTATCGGGCGGAGGAACAAATCTTCAGGCACTCATAGACGCTCAAAAGAGCGGCATAATAAAAAGCGGTTCAATCGAGCTTGTCGTGTCAAGCTCACCCGACGCTTATGCAATAACGAGAGCCAAAGAAAACGGTATACCGTATGCGGTAGTATCAAGAAAAAAGAGCGTTTCTCAGGAGGAATTCGAAAGCAATATTCTTTCCGTTCTCAAAGAATACAACATACAGCTCATAGTTCTTGCAGGCTTTATGAGCATACTCAGTGAAGATTTCACGTCGCGCTACAAAGACAGAATAATTAACGTGCATCCGTCGCTCATACCGTCGTTTTGCGGCAAAGGCTTTTACGGGCTCAGAGTTCACGAAGCGGCGCTTGCATACGGCGTAAAGGTTACGGGAGCAACGGTTCATTTTGTAAACGAGGTTCCCGACGGAGGAAAAATAATAAAGCAGAAGGCTGTTGACGTTATGCCGGACGACACGCCTCAAACGCTTCAAAAGCGCGTAATGGAAAATGCCGAATGGATAATTCTTCCCGAGGCAACAGAAGAAACGGCAAATAAAATAGCAAATGCGGGAGACAGTTATGAACGTATACGAAATTAATGATTTAGGCAAGCTTTTAAGCTCAAACACATATGCGGGAAGAGGCATTGTCACAGGCAAAACAGCAGACGGCAAAAAAGCCGCTGTCGCCTATTTTATAATGGGCAGGAGCGAGAACAGCCGCAACCGTATTTTCTCGGAAAAAGGCGACGAAGTGATAATATATCCTTTCGACGCTTCAAAGGTTGAGGACCCTTCTCTTATAATTTATTCCCCTATCAGAAAAACAGGCAATAAGCTCATCGTAACAAACGGCGACCAGACAGACACAATATACAATTTTATCGAGAACGGCAAAACGTTTGAAGAAGCGCTCGAAACGCGCGAATTTGAGCCTGACAAGCCTAATTGGACTCCGCGTATAAGCGCAATGCTCACATTTGCCGAAAACGACTTCACGTATAAGATGAGCATTCTCAAAAGCGCCGATGAAAACGGTTCGGCTTGCAACAGATACACATTCTCTTACAAAGCGCTCAACGGTCTCGGACATTTCCTCCACACATACGTTTGCGACGGCAATCCTATCCCGACATTCCTCGGAGAGCCCGAAAGAGTTGCCATTCCGAACGATATAGACGAATTTACGACGCTTATATGGGATAACCTCAACTGTCAAAACAAAATTTCACTTTATGTACGTATGATCGACCTTGAAAGCGGCGCAGTTGAAAACAGACTTATAAACAAAAACAAATAATACCGAAAATAATTTTTCAAGCCTGCTTCGGAACTGCCGAAGCGGAAAGGAATTAAATATGAAAGAATTTGAATTAAAATACGGCTGTAATCCAAATCAGAAGCCGTCAAAAATCTTTATGCACGACTCAAGCGACCTTCCGATAGAAATACTCTCGGGCCGCCCGGGTTACATTAATTTTCTCGACGCATTCAACAGCTGGCAGCTTGTAAAAGAGCTTAAAGAGGCTCTTTTGCAGCCTGCTGCCGCTTCATTCAAGCACGTAAGCCCGACTTCTGCGGCAATAGGAACAAAGCTTCCCGACACGCTGAAAAAAGCTTGCTTTGTAGATGATATAGAAGGACTTGACGAGTCTCCCCTCGCCTGCGCGTATGCACGTGCAAGAGGCACTGACCGTATGTGCTCATACGGCGATTGGATAGCGCTCAGCGATGTATGCGACATCACAACGGCAAAGCTCATAGCACGTGAGGTTTCGGACGGTGTAATTGCTCCGGGATATGACGATGATGCTCTTGAATTGTTAAAAACGAAGCGCAAAGGCAATTACAATATAGTAAAGATTGACCCGAACTACGTTCCGGACCCGATAGAGCGCAAGCAGGTTTTCGGAGTAACATTCGAGCAGGGCAGAAACAATTTCAAAATAGATTCATCTCTTCTTGAAAACATTGTTACCGAAAACAAAAACATACCCGACAGCGCAAAAAGAGATCTTATCGTTTCTCTCATAACACTTAAATATACGCAGTCAAATTCCGTATGCTATGCCGTAGACGGTCAGGCAATAGGCGTAGGCGCAGGACAGCAGTCAAGAATACACTGCACACGTCTTGCAGGCGGCAAAGCCGACACATGGCATCTCCGTCAGCATGAAAAAGTATTGAATCTTCCGTTTATACCGACGCTCACACGTCCTGACAGAGATAACGTAATTGACGGCTATATCAACAAAAACGAAGAGGACGTATGTGCCGACGGCATCTGGCAGAAATATTTTACCGAAAGACCCGAACCATTCACAAGAGAGGAAATGGACGCATATCTCAGCACGATAACAGGCGTTTCCCTCGGTTCCGATGCTTTCTTCCCGTTCGGTGACAATATCGAGAGAGCAAAAAGAAGCGGTGTTTCGTACATTGCCGAACCGGGCGGCTCGATTCGTGACGACATAGTTATAGACGTATGCAACAAATACGGCATTGCAATGGCATTTACAGGTATGCGTCTGTTCCACCATTGATTCTCAGACATTTCTTAAAATACAAATAATTACGAAAGGAAATCTCTGCACAAAAAGCAGAGTTGGAAATATCATGAATTTTTTTGACGAACTCAAACAATACGACAGCGAAGTCTTTGCGGCGTGTGATGCCGAGCTTAACCGTCAGCGCAACAATATAGAGCTTATCGCATCTGAAAATATAGTATCAAAGGCAGTTCTTCTTGCCGCAGGTACAGTGCTCACAAATAAATATGCCGAGGGGTATCCGGGCAAAAGATATTACGGCGGTTGCCAATGCGTAGACGTTGTTGAAAACATCGCAAGAGAAAGAGCTAAAAAGCTTTTCGGTGCAGAACACGCAAACGTTCAGCCGCACAGCGGTGCAAGCGCAAACTTAGCCGTATTCTTTGCTCTTGTAAATCCAGGCGATACCGTAATGGGGCTCAATCTTGCTCACGGCGGTCACCTTTCTCACGGCTCACCCGTAAATATATCGGGTAAATATTTCAACATAGTACCATACAGCGTTTCAAATGAGACGGAAACTCTTGATTATGAAGCTATCAGACAAACAGCTCTCGAATGCAAGCCGAAAATGATAATTGCCGGTGCAAGCGCATATGCAAGAGAAATAGACTTTGCAAAAATACGTGAAATATGCGATGAAGTAGGCGCATACTACATGGTAGACATGGCTCACATTGCAGGTCTTGTTGCGGCAGGTCTCCACCAAAGTCCTGTGCCGTATGCAGATGTTGTTACAACAACAACGCATAAAACGCTTCGCGGTCCTCGCGGCGGTCTTATTCTTTGCAAGGAAGAGCTTGCGCAGAAAATCGACAAAGCCGTATTCCCGGGTGTACAGGGAGGTCCTCTCATGCACATAATCGCCGCAAAGGCGGTTGCTTTAGGCGAAGCAATGACAGACGAGTTCAAAGAATATCAGCGTCAGATAGTAAAAAATGCCGCGGCTCTGGCAAATGCTCTTCAGGAGGAGAATTTCAGAATAGTTTCGGGCGGCACGGACAATCACCTCATGCTTATCGATCTGCGCCCGTTTGATATTACAGGCAAAGAGTTTGAGAAGCGTCTTGACGAGGTTCATATCACCGTAAACAAGAATACCATTCCGAACGATCCGCAAAGTCCTTTTATCACGAGCGGCATAAGAGTAGGAACGCCTGCCGTAACGACACGCGGATTCAAGGAAGCAGAAATGCTCAAAATCGCAAAGTGGATGAAGCTTGTTGCAACAGACTTTGACAACTGCAAGGAAAAGGTTTCCGAAGAAGTCATGGAGCTTTGCAGACAGTTCCCGATATACGAATAAACAGCCACGCGGCACGATCAATAAAATTTCGGAGGCATCGGACAATAAATTTCCGACAGATAAAAATATGAAAATCATGGTAGTAGGCGGCGGCGGACGCGAGCACGCCATAATCAAAAAGCTTAAAGAAAATAAAAACATAACAAAAATATACGCGCTTCCGGGCAACGGCGGAATAAGTGCCGATGCGGAATGTGTTCAGATAGGCGCAAAAGATATAAAAGGTATCACGCAGTTTGCAAAGGATAACAGTATAGATTTTGCGGTTGTCGCGCCCGACGATCCGCTTGTGCTCGGAGCGGTAGACGCACTCAACGAAATAGGTATTCCCTGCTTCGGGCCGAATGCAAAGGCGGCAATTATCGAGGGCAGCAAGGTCTTTTCAAAAAACCTCATGAAAAAATATTCAATCCCCACGGCAAAATACGAGGTATTCAATAATGCCGACGATGCACTTGAATATATTAAGACTGCGCCCATTCCGACCGTAATAAAAGCGGACGGTCTTGCTTTGGGCAAGGGCGTTATAATCGCAAAAACGCGCGCCGAGGCAGAGGATGCAGTACACAGCATAATGGAAGACAAGGTATTCGGCGAGAGCGGAAACAACATTGTAATAGAAGAAGTTCTCGAGGGACCCGAGGTTTCGGTGCTTTCATTCACAGACGGAAACATAGTCGTTCCAATGGTATCTTCAATGGACCACAAGCGTGCGCACGATAATGACGAAGGCCTCAACACAGGCGGTATGGGTACCGTTGCGCCGAATCCGTACTACACGCCCGAAATTGCGAAAATATGTATGGATACAATTTTCCTGCCTACAATAAGAGCTATGAAAGCCGAAGGCCGCGAATTCAGAGGCTGTCTTTATTTCGGATTGATGCTCACAAAGGACGGTCCCAAGGTAATAGAATACAATTGCCGTTTCGGCGACCCGGAAACACAAGTAGTGCTTCCGTTGCTTGAAAGCGATCTTTTTACAATAATGCAGGCTGTAAGTGAAGGCAAGCTTGCCGATTGCGAAATAAAATTTGCCGACAAGGCCGCTTGCTGTGTAATAATCGCATCAAAGGGCTACCCCGTAAAATACGAAAGCGGCTTTGAAATAAAGCTTCCCGAAAAAACACCCGACACCGATATTTACGTTGCAGGCGCAAAGCTTGCCGACGGAAAGCTCCTCAGTGCGGGCGGACGTGTGCTCGGAGTTACGGCTGTTGCGGGCAGTCTTGAAGAAGCAATTCAAAGAGCCTATGAGCATACACAAAAGGTAGAATTTGAAAACGGATTCTACCGTCACGACATAGGCAAAAGAGCGCTTGCGGCGTTAAAAAAATAATACTTGTGTATCCATAAAATTCTCGGAGGAATAAAAACAAAATGGTTTACAGAATATACGTTGAAAAAAAAGAAAAGCTCGCCAATGAAGCAAAATCACTGCTTGCTGACATACGTTCACTGCTTCAGATAAAAAATCTTACGGCATTGAGGCTTCTCAACCGATACGACGTAGAAAATATTGACGAAGAGCTGTTTGAATACTGCAAAAACACTGTATTTTCAGAGCCTCAGCTTGATATAGTATCAGACTCGCTTGACAATGACGGTGCTTTCGTATTCGCCGTTGAATATCTGCCGGGTCAGTTCGACCAGAGAGCCGATTCTGCGGCACAGTGCATACAGATAATATCGCAAAAAGAACGTCCTACCGTAAGAACAGCCAAAATATATATGCTTTACGGCGACCTTTCCGGCAATGATATAAGCAAAATAAAAAAATATGTAATCAACCCCGTCGAAGCAAGAGAGGCTTCTCTTGAAAAGGTTGCAACACTTAAAAGCGACTATGACATACCGAGAGAGGTTGCCGTTCTTGACGGATTTACAGAGCTTGACGACGACGGTCTGCAAGCATTTACGGCAAAATATGCGCTTGCAATGGATTTTGACGATATCAAATTCTGCCAAGCATATTTCAAGAGTGAAAAACGTGACCCGACTATCACGGAAATCAGAATGATCGATACATATTGGTCAGATCACTGCCGTCATACAACATTCCTTACGACAATAGACAGCGTACACTTTGAAGATGAACTTCTGCAAAAAGCATATGAAGAATATATATCGGCAAGAAGCGAAACAAACAGAACGAAACCCATAAATCTTATGGATATTGCAACCATTGCCGTTCGTCTGCTTAAAAAGCGCGGTAAATTGGAAAAGCTTGACGAATCCGAAGAAATAAATGCTTGCACTGTAAAAATCAACGTTGATGTCGACGGTGTTGAGGAGCCGTGGTTGCTTCTCTTCAAAAACGAGACGCACAATCATCCGACAGAAATAGAGCCGTTCGGCGGTGCGGCAACCTGCATAGGCGGAGCAATAAGAGACCCTCTCTCGGGGCGTTCCTATGTTTACGCCGCAATGCGCGTTACAGGTGCGGCAAATCCGCTTAAGCCTGTAAGCGAAACAATGAAGGGCAAGCTTCCTCAGCGCAAAATTGTCACAACGGCAGCGGCAGGCTATTCCTCTTACGGCAATCAGATAGGCCTTGCAACAGGTCAGGTTGATGAAATATATCATGAAGGCTACGCCGCTAAGCGTATGGAGATAGGCGCTGTAATTGCCGCGACTCCGCAAGAAAACGTTCGCCGTGAATGTCCTGTTGACGGCGATATCGTAATTCTTTTGGGCGGCAGAACAGGCAGAGACGGTTGCGGCGGTGCAACAGGCTCGTCAAAATCACATAACCTGCAATCACTTGAAACGTGCGGTGCCGAGGTTCAGAAGGGTAATGCACCCGAAGAAAGAAAGCTTCAAAGGCTTTTCCGCAATAAAGAAGCTTCCCTGCTCATAAAGCGTTGTAACGACTTCGGAGCGGGCGGAGTTTCGGTTGCAATCGGAGAGCTTGCGGACGGTCTTGAAATAAATCTTAACGCTGTTCCGAAAAAATACGACGGTCTTGACGGCACAGAGCTTGCAATAAGCGAGTCGCAGGAAAGAATGGCTGTTGTCGTATCCCCCGAGGACGTTGACAAATTCCTTGCTCTTGCAAATTCCGAGAACCTTGAAGCAACGGTTGTTGCCGTTGTAAAAGACACTCCTCGCCTTGTCATGAAGTGGAACGGCAAGAATATAGTTGATATTTCCCGTGAATTTCTCAATTCAAACGGCGCGGAAAAGCATATAAATGTTGCGCCGTCATCACCCGAGGATTATACGAAAGAAATCAGCGGAAGCTTTTCAGATGAATACACAAAGCTTGCAGGCGACCTCAATGTATGTTCAAAGAGAGGCCTTTCGGAGCGCTTCGATTCGACAATAGGCGCAGGAACAGTTCTTATGCCGTTCGGCGGCAAGTATCAGCTCACTCCTATACAAGCTATGGTGCATAAAATATCTATCGAGAAAAAGAGTACCGATACCTGTTCGCTTATGGCATGGGGCTACAACCCGTTCATTACTCAAAAGAGTCCTTATCACGGCGCATATCTGGCAGTAGTTGAATCAGTCTGCAAGCTTATTGCGACAGGTGCCGAATTTAAGGATGTTTACCTCACATTCCAGGAATACTTTGAAAAGCCGATGAAGGATCCTCATCGTTGGGGCAAGCCTTTTGCCGCACTGCTTGGTGCTTTCATGGCGCAAAAAGAGCTTGAAATCGGTGCAATAGGCGGCAAGGACTCAATGAGCGGTTCATTTGAACAGCTCGACGTACCTCCGACACTCGTATCTTTTGCCGTTACAACGGAAAAAACGGGCAGCATAATCTCGCCTGAATTCAAATCGGCAAACCATAACGTCATACTCATAAAGCCGGAATACGATGAAAACAATCTGCCCAAAACAGAATCACTCAAAAATGTGTTCAAAACCGTGCATGAGCTTATTGCCGCAAAGAAAGCTGTCGCGGCATACACTTTGACTTACGGCGGAATTGCAGAAGCGATAATGAAAATGGCATTCGGCAACAAAATAGGCTTCGCATTCAATGACGCTCTTACAATCAACGATATATTCGGATATTCATACGGTGGCTTCTTGCTTGAAATGACGGATGAGGCTGATGTCGGAACGATAATAGGCAGAACGATCCCGGAAAACATAATTTCATACAAGAACGAAGTTCTCGAGCTGCAAAGCCTGCTCGAAATATACGAAAATAAGCTTGAGCCTATATTCCCCTGCAATATCAAATCCGAGGGTAAGGACATACCTAAATTCTCTTACAAAGCACTCTCTTATCCGAAGCCAAAAGTAAATATTTCAAGACCTCGCGTTATTATCCCTGTATTTCCGGGCACAAACTGCGAATACGACACTGCAAAGGTGATGGAGCGTGCAGGTGCAAAAGCCGAAATGATAGTTATAAACAACCTCACGGCATCGGGAATAACGCAGTCTGTCGAATATTTTGCAGAACAGCTCAAAAATTCGCAGATAGTATTCATACCGGGCGGATTCTCCGGCGGCGACGAACCCGACGGCTCGGGAAAATTCATAACGGCATTCTTCCGCAACTCGGCAATAAAGGACGCTGTTTCGGACCTTCTTGAAAACAGAGACGGTCTTATGTGCGGAATATGCAACGGCTTCCAGGCGCTTATCAAGCTCGGACTTGTTCCGTTCGGCAAAATAATCGACACCAATGAGTCTTGTCCGACGCTCACATTCAACACAATATCGCGTCACCAATCGCGTCTTGTTCGCACAAGAATTGCGTCAAATAAGTCGCCTTGGCTTGCAAACACAGAAGTGGGAGACATTTACACTGTACCTATTTCTCACGGAGAAGGAAGATTCCTTGCCGATGACAAGACAATTGCCGCACTTGCAGAAAACGGACAGATTGCAACGCAGTATGTTGACCTTGACGGCAATCCTACTGACGATATACATTTCAATCCGAACAATTCGGCATTCGCCATAGAGGGCATTACGTCTCCCGACGGACGTGTATTCGGCAAAATGGGACATTCCGAACGTATCGGAAACGGTCTTTACAAAAACGTATGCGGAGAATATGACATGAAGATGTTTGAATCCGCTGTAAAATACTTCAAATAAACAAAAAGGACGGTTGCGCTCATGAAAACAGATATAGAAATTGCTCAGTCATGTAAAATGCTCCCTATCGACACAATAGCGGGAAGCATAGATATCGATGAAAAATATATTGAACAGTACGGCAAATACAAAGCGAAGATAGATCTTTCGTACCTTAAAGAATCAGAGCGTTCAAACGGAAAGCTTGTTCTTGTTACAGCTATCACTCCGACTCCTGCAGGCGAAGGAAAAACAACAACCACAATAGGACTTGCCGACGGCTTGAAGAGAATAGGCAAAAGAGTCGCAGTCGCTCTTCGTGAGCCGTCTCTCGGACCTGTGTTCGGAGTAAAAGGCGGTGCGGCAGGCGGTGGATATGCGCAGGTCGTTCCAATGGAGGACATAAACCTGCATTTTACAGGTGATTTCCACGCAATAGGCGCGGCAAACAATCTGCTTGCGGCGATGCTCGACAATCACATTCACCAGGGCAACGCGCTTAATATAGACGTTCGCAGAATCACATGGAAACGCTGTGTTGACATGAACGACAGACAGCTCCGCTTTATAACGGACGGTCTGGGCGGCAAAACAAACGGTATGCCGCGTGAGGACGGATTTGATATAACAGTCGCATCCGAGATAATGGCTGTTCTTTGCCTTGCAGAATCCGTATCCGACCTGAAAGCACGTCTTGCACGCATAATCGTAGGCTATACGTACGACGGCAAGCCTGTAACCTGCGGACAGCTCAAAGCGCAAGGCGCAATGACGGCGCTCCTTAAGGATGCAATCAAGCCCAATCTTGTGCAGACTCTTGAAGGCACGCCTGCTTTCGTCCACGGAGGACCTTTTGCAAACATTGCTCACGGATGCAATTCCGTGCTTGCAACAAAAATGGCACTCAAATCAGCCGATTATGCAATAACAGAGGCAGGCTTCGGCGCAGATCTCGGTGCGGAAAAATTCCTTGATATAAAATGCAGACTTGCAAATCTCCGTCCGAGTGCCGTTGTCATTGTTGCAACAATACGTGCGCTCAAAATGCACGGAGGACTTGCAAAGACAGAGCTTAAAGATGAGAATCTCGATGCTCTCGAAAAAGGTCTGCCGAACCTTCTCCGTCACGTTTCAAACATAAAGGACGTATACAAGCTTCCGTCTGTTGTGGCAGTAAACAGATTCCCGACAGATACAGATGCCGAGGTCGCACTCATAATAGAAAAGTGCAAAGAGCTCGGAGTTAATGTCGTGCTTTCCGACGTATGGGCAAAAGGCTCTGAGGGTGCCGTTGAGCTTGCGGAAGAGGTTGTTCGCCTGTGCGATAAAGAAAACGATTTTTCATTCTCATACGACATTGAAAAGCCGATCAAGGATAAAATCAAGGATATAGTAAGAAACGTTTACAGAGGCAGTGATGTATCATTTACGGGAAACGCGCTTAAACAAATTTCGGAGCTTGAAAGTCTCGGATTCGGCAATCTGCCTGTATGTGTCGCAAAAACGCAGTATTCATTCTCGGACGATCCCGAAAAGCTCGGTGCTCCCGAGGGCTTTACCGTAACCGTAAAGAACGTAAAGGTATCGGCAGGCGCTGGCTTCATAGTCGTTCTTACGGGAGATATTCTTACAATGCCGGGACTTCCCAAGGTTCCTGCGGCAGAAAACATAGATATTGACGACAACGGCATAATAACAGGTCTGTTCTGATAGTATTTGATATTATAATAACAAAAAAGTCTCCGCAGGCAGAATTATCCGTTTGCGGAGGCTTTTATATAATATATTATTATGAAGTGAGCTGATGAATAGTATCAGATATTGAACGATATGCTTATTGAGGTTCCTTTGCCGGGCTTACTGCTTATCGCAATTTCAGCATCATGCAGCATAGCACCGTGCTTTACAATCGACAAGCCGAGACCTGTGCCGCCCGTTTCCTTTGAGCGGCTCTTGTCAACCCTGTAAAAACGCTCAAATATTCTTGCCTGATGCTCCGGCGCAATACCGATTCCCGTATCAGATACAGTAAGAATCGCTTTAGAAGAGTCGGATTTGAGTGAAACGCTTACACTGCCCTCGGGCTTATTGTAAATAATTGCATTGTCGCACAAATTGAATACAATTTCATACAAAACAGGCTCGTATCCGTTTATGACTATATCGTCAATATCCTCATTCAATGTAATTTTTGCGGCTTTGGCTTTTTCCGAAAGGTCATTCACCGCTTTCTTGCATACTTCAGAGAGATTTACCTTTTCAAACTCATGTCTGAGCTCGCCCTCATCAAGTCTCGAAAGATGAATTATATCCTGTATGAGAGTCATAAGCCTCGATGCTTCGCTGTATATTCTTCCAGCGAATCCGTTTATATCCTCGGGCTTTGCGATACCGTTTGAAATAATTTCCGCATACCCGAGTATAGATGTCAGAGGCGTTTTAAGCTCGTGAGAAACGTTTGCCGTAAATTCGCGGCGCATCTGCTCCGCAAGCTCTCTGTCCGTTATATCGACAATAAAAAGCACAGCCGCATAGTCCTTGCTTTCGTTTGCAACAGGGCTTGCGGAAAGCGAATAAACTTTGTTTTCCGTTTTCATCTTTTTAGTCGATGCTTTGCCTTTGAGCGCCGATTCAACACAGCTTATATAATCCGCATCGCGGCTAAGCATGAGATAACTGCCCTCAGTCTGACCCTTGAGTATCCTGCCCGCACTTGCGTTTGCAGATAATATATTGCCCGTTTCCGAGAAAATAACAAGTCCCTCGCTCATTGAACTCGTTATATAATCGAGTTCATTCTGTTTTTCCTTAAGAATTCTGATTTTGCTTGCAATTTCCGCATTCTGCTTATCCATTCTTCTCAAAAGCGGAGAAAGCTCCTCGTACGTATTATTCGAGAGCGGAGAATCTATATTCAGGTTGTTTATGGGCTTTATTATCGAGCGTGAAAGCAAGTATGCAATTACAACTGCCACTATCAGCACAAGAATGGAAATAAGAATTATCCAGCCTACCGCATTTCTGATTACGCCGTAAACAGTCTTTGACGTATTGGCTATTCTTACAATAGTGCCGTCTGAAAGCCTTACAGCGTAGTAATATGTCTTTTCGCCCACAGTATTTGAATATCTGACAGCCTCGCCCGTTCCGTTTGCGGCAGCGTCCGCCACCTCGGGACGGCTCATATGATTTGTCATGTCGTTTTCCTCGGCATAATTATCATACAGCACAGTTCCGTCGGTGTCAATGAGAGTAATTCGGTTGCTCACATTTTCGCCCGTGTCGGAAAGATACGCCGTGTCACAGCCTATAAATTCAAGCGTGTGCGCCAGATAAAAAGCTTCATTTCGTATTTCCGTTTTAATTTCGTTTTCAGAATTTCTGTATATTACGCCGCCTATGAAAACAGATGAGAGCAACACAGATATAAGCGACGCAAAGCAAATTGATAAAAATATTCTTTTCTTCATTTTATATAACCATGCCTTTTTTATCCGAACAGAACAAATGAATTTATTTCCCGTTACCTTGAATATGCCGATTGCCTTGCAATGCGGTAGCCCACACCGCGCACAGTTTCAATTATTTCAGCCCCACTGCCGAGCTTTGAGCGCAGTGTACGTACATGAACATCAACCGTGCGTGTCTCGCCGTCAAAATCGTACCCCCATATGCTCTCAAGAAGCATATCACGTGTCATAACGTTTCCGGCATTTTTCATCAAAAGATGAAGCAATTCAAATTCCTTTACAGTAAGCTCCACTTGTCCCCCGTCAACCTCGACAGTATGTGATTTTACGTCAAGCTTTACGTTTCCTGCCGAATAAACATTATCATCATTGCCCGATGTGCGGCGCAACACAGCCTTTACTCTTGATATAAGCTCCATCATGCCGAATGGCTTTGCAATGTAATCGTCGGCTCCGCAGTCAAGCCCGAGCACCTTGTCGTATTCCGCGTCCTTTGCCGTAACCATTATTATCGGAATCCTTTTCGTAGCCGCATTGGAACGCAATTTTTTTAATATTGTAATACCGTCATCTCCCGGCAGCATTATATCGAGCAATATAAGCTGAGGCAATTTGTTGTCTATTGCCGCAAACATTTCTTTTCCCGACTCGAAGCCCTCTGCTTCAAAGCCCGTATTCCTCAATGTGTACGCTATAAGCTCTCTTATGCTTCTGTCATCATCGACAATATATATCATTCAGGTATTTTCCTTTCAAATTATTCTCCGCCAACATGATTGCCCGTAATTGAAAATACTACCCATTCCGCAATGTTTGTGGCATGGTCGCCTATTCTCTCAAGATACTTTGCAATCATTATTATATCAACCGCTTCTTCACCTGCCGCGGGGTCGTTTGCTATGAATGAGACGGTGTCTTTTTTTACTTCGTTGAAAAGGTCATCAACAACATCATCGTAAGCAATTACGTTCTCTGCAAGCTCGAGATCCTTTTTAACGAACGCATCGATGCTTTCCGTCACCATTTTGATTACCGCCTGAGCCATATCCGTTATGTGAACTCTGTGTCTGCTTTCGGAAAGGTCCGTAAACGTAACTATCTCCGCAATATCCGCCGCCTGATCGCCTATTCTTTCCATATCCGTTATCATTTTGAGAGCGGAAGATATTGCTCTTAAGTCCCTTGCTACCGGTTGCTGTTGCAAAAGAAGCTTGAGGCATAAGCTTTCAATGTCTTTTTCCTTTTGGTCAATCTCCTTGTCAACGTCTATCGCATTGTTTGCAAGCGAATCGTCGTTATTGACAAGTGCCTTTACCGCACAGGCAATCGCATTTTCGCAAAGCGCGCCCATTGATATAAGGCTGTTATTAAGCAATTCAAGCTGAATATCAAACTTATTCCGCATTTATCCAAACCTCCCTGTTATATAGTCTTCAGTGCGTTTATCCTTGGGATTTGCAAATATATTCTCGGTCGTATCATATTCCACAACCTCGCCCAAGAGAAAGAATGCCGTTTTATCGGATATTCTTGTCGCCTGCTGCATATTGTGGGTAACTATTACTATTGTATATTTGTTCTTCAATTCAAGCGCAAGGTCCTCTATTTTATTTGTGGAAATAGGGTCGAGTGCCGATGTCGGTTCGTCCATGAGCAAAACCTCAGGCTCAACCGCAAGCGCTCTTGCAATGCAAAGTCTTTGTTGCTGACCGCCCGAAAGTCCGAGTGCCGACTTTTTAAGTCTGTCCTTTACCTCGTCCCATATTGCCGCATCCGTAAGCGACCTCTCAACAATGTCATCGAGCTTTGCCTTTGAGCGTACGCCGTGAGTTCTCGGTCCGTACGCAATGTTGTCATAAACGCTCATCGGGAACGGATTCGGCTTCTGGAACACCATTCCGACGCGCTTTCTGAGCAAATTTACGTCGTAATCGTTATATATATTTTCGCCGTCAAGCTTTATTGTTCCCTCTATCCTGCAGCCCTCCACAAGATCGTTCATTCTGTTGAGGCTTTTGAGGAGAGTTGATTTACCGCAACCGGACGGTCCTATAAAAGCTGTTATTTCGTTTTCGGATATAGCAAGATTAATATTCTTGAGCGCCTGAAAACTGCCGTAAAACAAATTCAGATTTTCTATGTCAAATTTATTCATCAAAAATAACCTTTATTTCGCTTTTCGGGACAAGCCGATACTTTCCCATATGAATCAGCCGCCCGAAATCATCTGAAAGCTTTCGCTCAGATTTTTCCTTTCGTGATTTTTTTAGCGGTAAATGATGAAACCGCATTAAGTCCGGCAACTATAACAAGAAGCACCACAGCCGTCGCATATGCTTGATTTGAATTAAAGCCTTCAGACCAAAGAGCATACATATGTACCGACAGAGTACGTCCCGAGCCCATAAGAGTCTGAGGTATCTGTGCGACGCTTCCGGACGTGTAAATAAGTGCAACCGTCTCCCCCACTATTCTTCCGACAGAAAGAATTACGCCCGATAAAATTCCCGGTACTGCGGCAGGCAGAACTATTTTGAATACTGTTCTCAGTTTTCCTGCGCCCAGACCGAATGAGCCCTCTCTGTATGAATCCGAAACGCTCTTGATTGCTTCTTCCGACGTACGAATTATTACCGGAAGAATCATTATCGACATTGTAAGCGCACCCGAAATCATTGAAAGACCCATTCCGAGCGCCTCCGTAAACATAAGCGCACCGAAAAGACCGTATACTATCGACGGAATGCCCGAGAGCGTCTCTGTTGTAAGGCGAATCACCTCAACCGTTTTGCTGCCTCTTTTGGCGTATTCCACAAGATAAATAGCGGCGAATAATCCCAAAGGAACCGCTATAACAAGCGAAATTGCGGTCATTGTAAGTGTATTCACGAGAGCCGGAAACAATGATACGTTTTCGGAATTATAATTCGGCGAAAACAGATCCGGCGTTATATACGGAATACCTTTTACCAGTATATATATAAGTATAGCCGCAAGTGCCCCAATTGTCAAGAGTGCAGCGGCATAAACTGCCGTTCTCATTAAAAAAGATTTTACTTTATTTTTCTTCTGTACGTTCAATATCAAAGCTTAGATCTCCTTTTTACTGCCGAGAAGCACAGATTTATTATCATTATGAACACGAACAGCACAACTCCCGTTGCAATAAGCGCTTCTCTGTGCAGGTCCGCCGCATATCCCATTTCAAGCACTATATTTATAGTCATTGTTCTTACGCTTTTGAGTATGCTGTCGGGAATTACAGGCGAATTTCCCGCAACCATTACAACAGCCATCGTTTCGCCGACAGCTCTGCCTACTCCGAGAATTATTCCGGCAAGTATACCTGATTTTGCGGCAGGAACTACAGTTTTGAAAACACTTCTCTCATGGCTTGCGCCGAGTGCCAGACTTCCTTCATAATAGCTTTCGGGAACAGCTCTTATTGCCGATTCGCACACGCCTATTATAGTCGGAAGAATCATTATTCCGAGCACAATGCTCGCCGCAAGAACGGAGCTTCCGCTCCCCCCGAATGTGTTTCTGATAAGCGGCACTATAACCATAAGTCCGAAAAAGCCGTACACTATCGACGGTATTCCTGCCAGAAGGTCTATTGCGGGCTTTATAATACCGTAAATTCTTTTCGGGCAGAATCTCGCCATAAATATAGCCGTAAGTATGCCTATCGGAACACCTATCAAAAGCGCAATGCCCGTCACATACAGACTGCCTACTATCATCGGCCAAATGCCGAATTCGTCCTTGCTCGGATTCCAATTATATCCGAAAAGAAAATCAAAAAAACCGATTTTCTTTATCGCGGGAATACCGTTTGCAAACAAGAATATACATATAAGCAGTACGGCAGCTATCGAAATGCACGCAGAGACAAAAAATACGGTGTGCATAACGTTTTCCTTGTTCATTATTTTCTTTATTATCTTCATTTATATGTTTTTCCTTATAAAGTCTCTAAAAAACGCCTTGAAGAGGCGATAGAATATTTTCAATCGCCTCAACATCAAGTTTATTATTTCAGGTTAGCCCCATACGGCTCCGGTTATATCTTCCCACTTCTTTGCCGCGCCTGTGTAAATGTTCTTTACAGCCTCGGAAGAAAGTCCTTTGAGCGGATTGTTCTTGTTTACAATTACCGCGATACCGTCGTGTGCAATTACAGTAGCCTCAACACCCTGCTCTGTTTCGCTTGCTTTAAGCTCTCTGCTTGCCATACCGATATCAGCTGTTCCGCTTATTACGGACTTAACACCGTTTGATGAATCAGACATATTGATTTGTATATCAGCATTCGGATTTACTTTGTTGTAAGCTTCCTTGAGCTTTTCCATTACAGGTGTTACTGAAGATGAACCTGCAATCTTGATTGTTCCCGACGGTTTTGAACCGTTGTATGCCTGTGCTTCATCATCTTTAATATATCCGTTTTCAGCTACAACGCTTTGTCCCTCGCTTGAGAGGATGTATGCTATGAAGTCCTTTGCAACATCGGAAAGGTTGTCCTTTGTTACAATGTTGAACGGACGGAATATTTTGTATGTACCGTTCTTAATGTTCTCAACAGATGCCGCCGCACCGTCAATTTCAAGTGCCTTTACCGTGTCATTCAGTGAACCGAGTGAAATATATCCTATTGCGTTAACGTCGTCAGCCACAGTCGTAAGAACAATACCTGTCTTGTCGTTGACTATTGCCGAAGCAAATATTTCCTCTATTCCGAAAAGCTCTGTGAAAGCTCCTCTCGTACCTGAACCGTCCTCACGAGTAATTACCGTGAGCTCATTTGTTTTTGCAAATTGCTGTCCGCAGCCTGATGCAAGTCCGAGCACCATTAATGCCGACAAAATGATTGCCAATGTTTTTTTCATTTTGATTTTCTCCTTTTTTCTCATTCATTTTTACAGCTATATGATAAATCTTCAATGTAAAAAAATTTACGGGCGTTATGTTAAATCCGTGTAAAATCATAAAATATTGTAATATTTTGCAACAAAAGCCTGTATATTGACAAAAAATGTGCCGGATGTTATAATTGTAGCAATGAAAATTTATTTTCAGCATAAAAAGGAGATGATATTATGTTGACATTAGGTATTGTAGGCATTTTATTTGCCGTTATAGGTGTAATTGCAAGCCTTATGTTGAAAAGTATGGGCAAAAAGAGCATTTCTTACGGAGCCATGGCAGGAGGCATAGTTTTGGGTGTTATTCTGATTTGCCTTAGCTGTATAAGAACTGTCCCGACAGGTCACACAGGTATTGTTACCACATTCGGCAAGGTAGAAGATACTACATATGAAGCAGGTGTACACTTTGTGCCGCCGTGGAAAACAGTAATCAATATGGATAACCGAAATCAGAAAGCATCTGTCAACCTGATGTGTTTTTCATCTGACATTCAGGAGGTTTCCGTTGTATACACTTTGAACTACCAGATTGAAAAATCAAATGCTCAGACTATATACAAGACAATAGGCGTCGATTATTATGCAACCGTAATAAGTCCGCGTGTTGAAGAAGCCGTTAAAAGCGTTATGGCAAAATATACCGCCGAAAAGCTTCTCAGCAACCGTGCCGAGCTTTCAAATGAAATAAAAAATATATTGACCGAAAAGCTTTCATCATATAACATAGTTGTTATCGATACATCGCTTGAAAACCTCGATTTTTCAGACGCATTTACGGATGCGGTAGAAGCAAAGCAGGTTGCCGAGCAGAAGAGCAAGCAGGCTGAAATCGAACAGGCTCAGGCTCTTATGGAAGCCGAATACAAAGCAAGAATTTCCGAAACAGAGGCAAATGCTGCCGCAACTGTTGCAAAAATCGCCGCTCAGGCCGATCTTGACGTTGTAAAAATACAGGCTGACGCCGCAGAATATGCCGGCATGAAGGACGCCGCCGTAATAGGACAAATAAAGGAAGTTTTCACTGTCGACCCGGAGCACATGACAAACGACGACATAAGAAATCTTCTTATGTACTATTATATACTTGAATGGAACGGTGAGCTGCCGCAGACATATATCGGTACCGAAGAGCTTTACAATATGCTTGCCGCGGCACTTGAGGCAATGCAGTAATACAATATTCAGGGTTGTTATTAAAACTCTTATAATTAATTTGTCTGTTTTCCTTATCGGAGAATTTGCAAGCGCAAAAATATCGGCAGAGAGATTGTTTTTCTCTGCCGATTTGTGTTATAATGATATGGGTGATGAAAATGGATAAAGGAAAAGAATTGCCGCAAAGGAAGCATCCTCGTCTTGTCAATTATGATTATGGTTCGGCAGGTGCCTATTTTATAACGATATGTACGCAAAACAGAAGGTGTGTTTTATCTCGCATCGTAGGGCGGGGGCTTGCTCCCGCCGAAGCAAGCGTTTTTACGGAGAATTTGCAAGCGCAAAAATATCGGCAGAGAGATTGTTTTTCTCTGCCGATTTGTGTTATAATGATATGGGTGATGAAAATGGATAAAGGAAAAGAATTGCCGCAAAGGAAGCATCCTCGTCTTGTCAATTATGATTATGGTTCTGCGGGTGCCTATTTTATAACGATATGTACGCAAAACAGAAGGTGTGTTTTATCTCGCA
>CAMEIT010000029.1 GCA_945918795.1 uncultured Clostridia bacterium
CTGATTGCCTTATACAAAGTGTTTAAAGTTTCGGTCAAGCCTTTTCAAAGGCTTGCGGAGTGTGAGGCAGAGCCTCACAAAAAATCATTCCATTGATTTCTTTTTCCTGAACAAATCAGGTGGGAGCTGAGCGAGGACAACAGCGGCGAACATAAGGGCACAGCCTATATATTCACGAGCGGACATTGTATCGCCGAGTATGACAGCGCCTGCGAGTGTTGCGAAAACGGACTCAAGGCTAAGCAATATAGAGACGACAGTCGGGTTAGCGTCCTTTTGTGCGATGATCTGGAGTGTATAAGCGACCGCGCTTGAGAAGATACCGACGTAAAGGAGAGGTCCGATGCACTGCATAATATCAGCGATATGCGGTTCTTCGAATATGAACATACACACGGAAGAGATAACAGTCACGACGATAAACTGTGCGCAAGAGAGCTCAACGCCGTCAACGAAGCGAGTGAAATAATCTATTGCGAGAATATGTGCGGTGAAAGCGAAAGCGCACAGCAGGACGAAGAAATCTCCCTTTGAGATTGAGAAATCCTCTTTAATACACAGCAGGTAAAGCCCTGCAACGGCAGTGACGACGCCTATCCAAACGGAGAAGGGCGCTTTTTTACGGAAAAACATACCGAAAATAGGCACAAGGACTATGTAAAGAGCAGTAATGAAGCCTGCTTTTCCTGCGGAGGTATCGGACAGACCGAACTGCTGAAGATTAGATGCGGCGGTAAGGATTATGCCGCACGACAATCCGCCGAGAATGAGCATTTTGCGATATGCACGCTTGTCCTGAACGGAGACGGTTTTATTTTTGCGGAACCGTCTTAAAATGAACACGACTATCAATAAAGCCACGCTTCCGATGAGCGATCTGACAGCGTTAAAAGTGAAAGCGCCCACGTAATCTGTGCTGACGCTTTGAGCCACGAATGCGGTGCCCCAAATAAATGCGGCAAGAACAGGGCACAATGTCTGACGTATTTTATTTGTTTTCATAAAGATGACCTTTGATTCATATTTGATTTAATGCCGATAATTTGACCAAGCTCAAATAGTATTATACGGCAAAAAAGCTTTTGAACGCAACAAAAGAGCAACCGAACTTGCTCTTTAATGCGGCTCAAAAGCCTTTACTTTACATTCAAGGAACGGTAATAAAATTGCCGAAACGTAAAAATAAACCAAGCACGGGAGGAACACTTTTCCGCGATTCATCATATAATGTATATATAAACAAGAAGCGGAGGATATGAGTATGTTTAACAAGCTTATCAAAAAAATAAAGTGTTTTCCGAAGTGCAAGATATTGGGAATCCTGCTTATTGTTGCCGGTGCAGTTCTGCTGCTTTGTTTTTTACCGGGTTGGGCGTGGGGCGCAATACTTGGAGTTGCGCTTGTTGCCTGCGGGATATATTTGCTTACGCTTTAACAACAATAACCGTTATACAGATAATGTATTATGCGCGTTCAACTTTATTTGCACGCAAGCAATGTGTGCAAACATAAACCTGCTCAACATTAGCGCCTGATTTAACACGAACTTTCTTTAAATTAGGCATCCATGAGCGATTAGTTTTGATATTTGAATGGCTGACTGCGTGTCCGAACGTTCTGCCTTTGCCGCAAACTGAACAAACCTTTGACATTGACGCACACCTCCTTATGATAATTTTATTTATTAATTCAGCTTTTCACAATGCGCGGATAATACAACGCGCTCAAAATATTACCGATTATACTGACGGGAATATTATTTGCTGATAATCCACACAAAATTACTTGTACATTATATCACATTGTCGATAAAATTGCAAGTGGTTTTTTATTGATTTTGCCGCAAATGGCGTTTACCGCTCGCAATATGAAAATATAAGCTTAAGTATATTATCGGTTCCGTTTTGTATATCGGAGCGTTGCATTGTCCGGAGAATTGTCTCTCTTTTATGTATAAGCTCGTCAACATTTTTGCACAGACTGTCTGCATCAAGCTCCTCCTGACGGCAGGCGATTGCATAGCCGCTCTTGGCAAATGAGTCGGCATTCAGAATCTGGTCACCGCGGCTTTCTCCTTTCGGAAGCGGTATGAGAAGCATCGGTATTTTTGCGGCGAGAAATTCAAATATTGCATTGGAGCCTGCTCTTGAAATTGCGGCGTCTGATATTGCAAACAGATGAGGCAGCTCGTTTGTTACGTACCCGAACTGTTTATAACCGGGTATGCCGTCGTAAGCTTTGTCGGTGCCGCTTTTGCCGTAAATATGGATTATATTGTACTTTTTCAGCAGGCAGTCGAGGGATTCATGTATAAGATTGTTTATTGCAAGTGCCCCGAGACTGCCGCCCATTACAATTATTACGGGCTTGTCGTCAGTAAAGCCGCACAGCGATGCGCCCATGGTGCGCGAACCGCTCAAAAGCTCCCCACGCAAGGGTGAGCCTGTACATACTGCTTTGGTTGAGTTGAGCATTGAGACCGTTTCCGGGAACGTTGTGCATATTTTATCGGCAAATTTTGCCGATATTTTGTTGGCAAGACCGGGAGTAAAGTCAGATTCGTGAATTATTACGGGAATATGGCGTTTGTGAGCGGCTATTACCACGGGAACGGTGACAAATCCTCCCTTGGAGAACACTATGTCGGGACGGATTTCATCTATCAGCTTTGTGGCTTCTTTTATTCCCTTGAGAACATTGAAAGCGTCTTTTATATTTCCCAAATTAAAGCCCCTGACAAATCGTCCGGCGGATATAGGATGATAAGTTATATCTTTATCGGCGGCGACAATATCTTTCTCCATGCCTCTGTGCGTGCCGATATAGTCTATTGTGAAGCCGTGCTTTTTCAATTCCGGTACGAGTGCCATATTGCCGCTTACGTGACCTGCCGTGCCACCGCCTGTTAGAATGATTTTCATATTAATAACCGAGCTTAACAAGAGACGCTTTTGTGCGCCTGCTGTTAAAAGTGCTTCCTTTCCGCAAGATTAGCGCGTATTTGATTGAACTTATAGGGTTAATGCTTTGTACAATATAGGACTATTTTATTACAAAATAACTGCTGTACAGCGTTATGGTATGTTCTTCATCGTCAAATATTGCATTTTGCAATGTATCTTCAGTGAGCCATTCAAGCTTTTTTGCCACATCGACTGCTTCGCACAAATCAATGCGCTTGCCGTTTTTGCATATCAGATATACGTTTGAGAGATCTTCAAGCGATACTGTGCTTATTATGTCATACGTGCCGTTGTTGAGCAATGTATCTACGATCGTGCGTATTACGCTCTTTTGATACTCGTCTTTTGTGTTTATCTGACTTCCTATTTGATACTGTGAAATTCTTATCCCCGTAAAGCGAATCAAGTCATATTCGCTTGTGTCTGATGTTGATTTTATTACACAGCATGAGCTGTCCGTGATTATAAAAGCATTTTCATATTCAATGACAGCCGTCGGAACTCGCTTTACAACAGTGATTCTTACTGTGGAAGGATATATAAGCATAACATCCTGAACATAATATTCACCCGTTGCGTTTATTGCATTTTCAACAGCTTCCGTATTTATATTGAATATATTCTGCCCGTTTTTGATTCCCGATGATTGCTTTATGTATTCGGCGTCTTCGGGGGATATGTCCTCACATTCTATTTCCATGTTTTTTACGGTGAACAAATTACCGCGCATGATTCCGAGCCCTATGAGTATGACTGCCGCAACGGAAATAAGAACTATAAGAATTACTCTTGATTTCATGCTTATCACTTTGCTTTTGAGGTGGGATTGCTTATTAATCCACCCAAAGCTTCCTTTCTTTTGTGTTGCGGCAATTCCGTTTTATGGGATTGCCGCAGTTATTGGCATTTTTTTGAAACTATCGGTTAACTTGCGGTAATATCTCCGCCGACGCTTTTTATTGCATTCACTATGTTCTCATATCCGCGCTCTATGAAATGCGCGCGGTGAAGAACGGTTGTTCCGTGTGCCTGAAGTCCTGCAATTATGAGAGCCGCATTGCATCTGAGGTCGGTCCCGTAAATCTGAGCACCTTTCAGAATATCAACTCCGCGAATAACGGCGAGACTTGTTTGTGAATCGATTACCTGTATATTTATCTGTGCCCCGAGGGCGCACAGAGAATATGCTGCCTTAAATCTGTTTTCATATATGTTTTCACGTATTACAGACGTTCCGTTTGCAAGCGTTAGCACTGCCATGAGCTGAGGCTGGAGGTCTGTCGGGAATCCGGGGAAAGGCGCTGTCTGCGTGAACTCAATTGGATTGAGCCTTCTCGTTTTGCGCACTCTTATTGAATTTCCGTCTGCACTTATGTGTGCGCCCATTGCGCTTATACATTCCGTAAGCGCACGATTATGCTCGTGGAGTGCATTCCTGATAAGCACGTCGCCGCCTGTTCCGCAGGTCATGAGCATATATGTGCCTGCAACTATTCTGTCGGGAATAACCGTGTATTCGCAGGCGTGGTATTTGCTTTTGCCTGTTATTGTAACGGTATCAGTGCCTGCACCGCTTATTTGTCCGCCCATAAGATTAATAAATGTCTGCAAGGCTTCTATTTCAGGCTCCTTTGCGGCATTCCTGATTATGGTCTGTCCGCTTGCCATTGACGCGGCAAGGATTACGTTTTCTGTTGCGCCGACGCTCGGAAACGGCAGTGTGATGTTCGAGCCCGAAAGCTTTTCGGCAGAACAGTTCCAGCACTGATCTTCATATGTAATATTGACGCCCATTTGCCTGAGAGCAGACAAATGTATGTCTATCGGACGTGCGCCTATATCGCATCCGCCCGGCTGTGCAAGACGCGCCGTATGGAATCTGGCAATTACAGCACCCATGAGCACTACCGATGAACGTATCTTGCCGACGTGTTCATCTGAAATTTCATAGCTTGTCATGCCGGAACAGTTTATTATCAGAGTGTCGTTTTCTCTTCGGGATTTGATCCCGAGGTCGCTCATAATGTAAAGCATATCGTCTATATCCGAAATATCGGGCGCGTTATGTATTACAACTTCTTCATCGGTCAGTATGCAGGCGGCTAAAATAGGAAGAACAGCATTCTTAGAGCCGCCGACGTTGAGTTCTCCGTATAAGGGCATACCCCCGTTTATAGTCAATGTTTCCATAAAAACACCTCAATTCTGAATTGATATAAGCCACTTTTGCGGCTCCTTATACAAACAGTGTATTATTGAAGTGCTTTAATTGTTACATCAGTTATTGTGCCATATGCTGTTTTTGCTTAATTTTGCGGTCAGCTTTCTGCGCGGAGGCGGAAGCTCCGTGTAGCGTGATATGTTCAGCAGTATGCCTACCGAGGCGAGCATTATCATAAGCGACGTTCCTCCGTAGCTTATGAACGGCAACGGGATTCCCGTAGGCGGTATTGCGCCCGTAACAACGCAGAGGTTAATTATTGTCTGTATTGCTATCATCGAGACGATTCCCGTTGCAAGGAGCGATGCAAACGGGTCGTTTGAGCGGTGTGCGACAAGTATTCCGCGCCATATGAGAATCACAAACGCAAGGAAAAGACACACACATCCTATAAAACCGATTTCCTCGGATATTATCGCAAAAATAAAGTCACTTTCCGCAAACGGAATATAAAGATATTTTTGTCTGCTTTGACCTATGCCGACGCCTAAAAGTCCGCCTGAGCCTATTGCGTAAAGCGATTGAATGAGCTGGTAGCCGTTGCCGAGAGGATCAGCCCAAGGGTCCCAGAATGCTTTGAGACGTTCAAGTCTGTAAGACGCGGATACCATAAGATATACGCCGCCTGCCACAGCGCCTGCACCTGCCGCGGCGAGGTAGCCCCAATGAAGCCCTGCCGCAAAGAGCATGGCAATTGTTATTGCGGCAATACATACTGTTGTACTGAGGTTAGGCTGAAGCATTACAAGCACGCATACAATTCCCATAAGGCATACTGCAAGAGCAATATAACGGAATTTGTTTATGCGGGCAGGGTCTGTTGAGAAAATATCGGCAAGCAAAAGTATGAGCGCAAGCTTCGCAACATCTGCCGGCTGAAGGCTGAAGCCGCCTATAACGAGCCATCTTTGCGCACCGTATACATTTGTTCCGGCAAACAGGACCAAAAGGAGCAGAAATACGCTGACTATGTATGCAGGAAGGGAAAATTTTTTTAACAGCCTGTAATCAAAATTCCACAGGAATACCATGACTATGATACCGATTATGGCACTTCTGAGCTGTTTTGAAGCGTAATAATAAGGACCGCTCGTATTCATTGTTGCATAAAAGCTTGCGCTTTGTATCATTATGATGCCGAAAGCTGTCAAGCCGACGGCGAATATGAGCAGCCAATAATCTGCTGAATGCTTTTTCACCTGAAAAACCTCACATTAAAATGTATTTATTCTCTTCAATCAATTCTTCTGCTTTCTGCTTGAATATTTTGCCGCGTTCCTCATAATTTTCAAACATATCCCAGCTTGCGCACGCAGGGGAGAGCAGTACGTTTTCACCCGATGAGCACGCCTTGAACGCTTTTTCTATTGCCTCGTCGAATGTTTTGCAGTATGTAATATTTTCATAGCCGTAACGCTTTGCAGTCTCGAGAATTAACGGTGCTGTCTGACCTATTACCGTTATGGCTTTGATTTTATCATCTATCACGTCAAACAATTCATCGAATGTGCCGCCTTTGTCAAAACCGCCGAGAATGAGCGCTGTTTTGGAGGGCATTGATTGTATGGCTTTTATTGTTGAATCGCAGTTTGTGCCCTTTGAATCGTTATAAAAACGTATTCCGTTGACCTGACCGCAGTATTCGATTCTGTGTTCGACGCCCATAAAGCTTTTAAGTGTTTGCCTTATTGCGTCAATCGAAGCACCGTAAAGCCTTGCCAGAAGTGATGCGGCAAGAGCGTTTTCGATATTGTGCCTGCCGAGAATGTTAAGCTCACTTGTAAGGCAGAGATTCTCTGTTTTGCCGTCTGTATTTATAACGAGCATATCGCCCTCAAGCCATGCGCCTCTCTCAAGAGATTTTTTCGTGCTGAAATATATCGGCTTGTTGCCGTCAACATCCATTTGAGACGTTATTTGATTGTCGGCATTGAGCACAACATAGCCTCCTGTCATGTTCTTAAAGCAAGTACGCTTTGCATCAATATATGCTTCCATTGAACCGTGACGCGAAAGGTGGTCGGGAGTGATGTTGAGTATGGCACATATTTCGGGCTTGAAGTCTATTACGGATTCAAGCTGATAACTGCTTATTTCGGCAACTACGGCGCTGTTTTCCTTAATGTTGTCTACCTCGCTGACGAATACGTTGCCTATGTTTCCCACTACGTATGTATCAAAGCCTGCATTTTTAAGTATTTCGCCTGTAAGAGTCGTTGTTGTTGTTTTGCCGTTTGTACCTGTTATGGCGATTATTTTGCCTTTGCACAGCCTGTATGCAAATTCTATTTCTCCGACAACGCTTATGCCTTTTTCTTTTGCTTTTGTTATGAAGTCAAGCTTTGTAGGCACACCCGGGCTTAAAACAAGCTCATCGATGCCCTCGAGCCATTCTTCTTTGAACTCTCCCGTTTTCACGGGTATATTTTTATCGAGCTGACTGAGCGCGCTCTCTGAAGGCTTCTTGTCGTAAGCCGTTACATTGCCTTTGTGCGAATGAATGTATTCCGCAAGAGCAATGCCGCTTTTTCCGAGCCCTATTATCATATATGATTTATTCTGCATATTGTATTTGTCACCTTTCCTCAAAAATCAGCCGAATAATATCGGCTTTTTTTGAATTATATCATTTAAATCCTCATGCTGCAATACGTTTTTCGGTATATTTTCGATATAATTATATTCGGCTCTCATAAGGATTATGAAAATTGATTCGGCACATTGTACCTCACAAACAATCGATAAATTCCGTAACGTTAAGCGTGTGTCATGTCATATCAGCGGAAGTATCGATATAAGCGCAAGCAGTGAGAAGAAACCCTGTGCTATCGTGAACATCGTTACGACCTGAGTTTCGGACATTCCGCAAAGCTCGAAATGATGATGTATCGGAGCCATTTTGAAAACGCGCTTTTTTCTTGTTTTGTAGCTTACCACCTGGATTATATCCGACAAGCTTTCAATAAGATAAATTCCGCCTGCAATTATGAGCAGGAGAGGCATCTTCATGAGTATGCACACAGCCGCGAGTGCGCCGCCTATGCCCATAGCTCCGCAGTCGCCCATGAATACCTTTGCCGGATTCGAATTGTATATGAGAAATCCCATACATCCGCCCATGAGTATACCGCAGAATGTGAAAAGATTGCTGTAATTGACAAATTTATACGACGAATCCTCATAAAATCCCGTGAATGTGAGCAGAAACAGAATCGCCGCAACAGAACACGTACATACAAGCGATACACTTGACAAAAGTCCGTCTATACCGTCCGTAAGATTTGTGCTGTTTACCATTGCTATTATTGCAATCACAATGAGAGGAATGTACCATATGCCGAAATCAACCGTAATATCGGTAAATGGAATATATACCTCGCTTCCTATGAAAGGGCTTTTGTAAGCGTATACCGCAAATATTATCGCAAGACCGAACTGACCTATTATTTTCTGGTATGCTTTGAGTCCGAGACTGCGCTTCTTTACTACTTTTATGTAGTCGTCGATAAAGCCTATAAGCGCATAGCCTAATGTAATGAGTACGCATACGAGAGTAAAATCAATGCTTCCGCGAGTGAAAATGAATGCGAGCACTGCAATCGGTATTATGAAAATTATTCCGCCCATTGTGGGAGTACCTGCTTTTTTCAGATGAGCCTGCGGACCGTCGTCGCGCACCTGCTGACCGAATTTAAGCTTCCTCAATACGGGTATGAGCAGTTTGCCGCAAATGAGTGTGAGTACGAATGATGAGAGCATTGCCAAGGCGAATATACGCATAAATTAAAAATCCATAATCTGCTGTTGAAATACACAGATGTCCTTTCATAAAGTGTTAAAATATTTCTTAATTACCCATAAGTATTTAACGGGCACAATTAAATCTTTGTTCGAGTATGTAATTTACTATTTCTTCCATTTTCATTCCGCGCGAGCCCTTTACAAGGAACGTGTCGTCGTATCTGAAGTCAAATGTCGAAAGATATTCGATTACGTCTTCGTTTGTGTGGAATGTCTGTATGCTTTTATAAGGCATAAATTCCGCCGCACCGCCTGATGTGTAAATAGCCATATCACCGCGGGATATGAGTATGTTGGCAAATTGCGCGGCATATCTTCCTATATCCGTGTGCGCTTCTTCGGAGAAATCGCCCTGCTCAAGCATATCGCCGAGAATTGCGATTTTTCTGCCCTTTGCAATATCGCTCATGACCTTAAGAGATGCCTTTACTGCCTGCGGATTGGAATTATAAACGTCGCTTATGAGCGTAACGCCGTCGATACATTTGAACACCTTCATGCGCATATCGTCCGGAATAAACTCGGCAAGTCCGCGCACTATGTCATTGAGTGCTATCCCGTCTGCAATGCCTGCCGCTGAAGCCGCAAGCGCATTGTAAACATTATGTATGCCGAGCGTATTGATTTTTGCGTGGACGGATTCGGATAAGTAATTTATATCAAATTCGGTTACAAAAGCACCGTTTGACGAAAACGTTTCTATGTTTGATGCCGTAACATCCGCTTTTGCATTTATACCATATGTTATTTGTTTGGCAGGGAATACCTCACTGCTCATGATTTTTGAAATCATCTCGTCGTCCGCATTAACAACAATAGTGCCTCTCGGACTTACAGCGCGGTATATATCGCATTTCTCGTTTGCAATTGCTTCTTTTGAACCGAAAAATTCTATATGGCTCGAGCCTATATTTGTTATTATTGCTATATCGGGTTTTACAACAGAACACATTGTTTTGATTTCGCCCTTGTGACCTGTGCCCATTTCGAGTACGGCGGCATTGTTTTCTTTGGAAAGTCTGCAAACCGTAAGTGGCAGACCGATAGTGCTGTTGTAATTGCCGTTCGTTTTTAATGTATTGTATTTTGTTGAAAATACTTCGGACAGCATTTCTTTTGTGGTAGTCTTGCCGCAGCTGCCTGTTACGGCTATTACTTTGGGCGAGATCATGCTGAAATACGCGCGCGCAATATCTCTGAGCGATTCCTCGGGGGAGGCAACCTTGACGATCGGGATAGGCGAATTTTCAACGTCGCGGCTGACAAGAGCGCATACAGCACCTGCATCGGCGGCATTTTTTATGAAATCATGTCCGTCAACTCTTGCACCTATCAATGCAACATACATATCGCCCTTACTTATACGCCTTGAGTCGGTCTGAACTCCCGTTACAAATACGTCATCGGTGTAATTTGATACGCCGCCTGTTATTCTTACAATATCAGATATTTTTATTTCTTCCATATTAATTATCCGTTTCTCGAAAATGTGTGTGCGCCAACGGTATTCTAAAGCCGTAAGCGAGCTATTGTGTCTGTTATTATATCGCGATCACTGAAGGGATACTTTATTTGACCGATTTGCTGATATGTTTCGTGTCCCTTGCCCATGATTATTACCGTGTCTCCGCTTCTGGCACACTTTATTGCGTGCTCGATTGCCTTTTCCCTGTTTATTATTATATTGTATATACATTGCATATCGTCAAGCTCTGCGGCTGTTTCGTATGCAATGGAAATTTCGTTCTCACTTCGCGGATTATCCGATGTGATTACGGTATAATCTGCGATACTGCCTGATATTTTCCCCATCTGACTGCGCTTTGCTCTGTCTCTGTCGCCTCCGCAGCCGAATACGGAAATGATTTTGCCTAAGGTAAACTCCTTTGCCGTATTGAGTACATTCCTGATGCCGTCAGGCGTATGCGCGTAATCAAGAATTATGTTTATGCCGCTATGATTTTTTATCGATTCGAATCTTCCCGGGACGGGCGGCATTTCGGAAATTATATTGCATACATCGCAAGGCGCCAATCCGTATTCTATACATAAAGCTATCGCCGCAAGCGCATTATATACCGAAAATAATCCGGGAGTAACGAGTTTTACCGTGTATTTGTCATCACCCTTTACCGTGAGGACAAATTCTGTTTTGCCCGGCATATTTATTATGCCTGATGCAAAATAGTCTGCATTGGGTTCTTTTGCGGAATACGTTACGAGCCGACAGGGAAGACTTTGTGCTATCTGCTTTCCGTAAGGGTCGTCGATATTGATTATTCCGCATTCGCATTGCAAAAACAGCTTTTCTTTAGCTTTTTTGTATGCGTCCATGTTTTTATGAAAATCGAGATGATCCTCTGTCAGGTTCGTAAATATTCCGAACTTGAATTTCAGACCGTACACTCTGTTCATCTCAAGCGCGTGCGAGGAAACCTCCATAGCCGCCGCTTTTATGTCATTTTTTGCATATTCCGAGAATATTTCAAACAGCTTGAGTATATCGGGTGTTGTTCTTTCGGTTGAAACCGTTCCTGCGGGGGAGATTCCTCCGAGTGTGCCTATTACACCTGTTTTTATACCGAGCGCGTTGAATACCCATGATATGTAGTGAGTTGTCGATGTTTTGCCGTTTGTGCCTGTAACGCCGAACAAATCAAGCGTGCTGTCGATGCAGGAGAAAAATTGCTTTACGGCAAGCGCAAGAGCCTTTCTTGCATCCTTTACCTGTATTACATAAGCAATACTGCTTATAGAGGTACAGACTTCATCGTCTGCTTCGGTGATGACTGCAACTGCTTCTTTTTTAACGGCATCTTTAATAAATTTTACACCGTCATTTTTATATCCGGGTATTGCGGCGAATAGAAATCCGTTTTGAACATTTCTTGAGTCGCACGCAATACCTGTTATTTCAATGTTTTCAATATCCTTAGGATAAAGGTTATATTCAATCTGACCGAAAGACTTATTTATCAAATCAAAGAAAAACATTGTACACCTCCGTTAAGGCTTTAATTATTCCATAAATGTTTTCCTTTTGTGATATTGTGTCTTTTTGTCGTCAACCTGCAAAATCTCTTACCCGGGGCCGTCCGTAAAGTAGCCCGTTATCTCCGTACCGGCGGGGACATATGTTCCCGGGACTATACTCTGATCCGTGGCATATTGACCGTCGCCCATAATATTAAGCTTAAGCCCTTTGATGAAAAGAATACGGTTTGCCTCAAGTATTGACATCCCCTCTATATCGGGAACCTTTATAAGTGATGTATCGATTGCTCTCTGCGTGAGCTTAAGTGTGATAACAGTGTTCAGCGGTGCCCATGTAGATGCGGCTATGCTTTGCGATTCAACAATATTTCCCGAGCCCTCCAATATAACATCAAATTGCTTAGACTCGAGCAGTATAACTGCGTCTTCAACCTCAAGGCCTGTTACGTCGGGAGTAAATACGCTGTTTTTTAAAGGCTCGGTAGGTTCTATGCCGAGATACGGAAACGCTTTTGTAAGGAATTTGCTTACGGCAGGTGCTGCAACGGTACTACCCGAGGAGTCTCCGGTTTTTGGCTTGTTAACTACAAAATATACGGATATTTGCGGGTCTTCGTATGGACCGAAGCCAATGAACGAAGCTATGTTGACGCCTAATGCTATATTACCGTTTTCGTCATACGTCTGTGATGTACCTGTTTTTCCGCCTATAACGTATCCGTTTACAGCTGCGCCCTTACCGCTTCCGTTGATTACGGTATTTTTGAGCGCTTCACGTAATATATCGCTTGTTTGTTCGGAAATTACCTGCTCTTTTGCTGTCGGGGAAGCGTCGTAAAGCGTCTCTATTGACTTCGTGCCGTCGTTGTTTTCTATTGTCCTGTTTATGCTTTTCAGCAGATACGGCTGCATCATATAACCGCCGTTTATCAGCGAATTAAATCCGGTTATCATTTGTATTGGTGTGACGGCAATGGCTTGCCCGAAGCACATGGTAAGCCAGTCGGTATGGGTGGCATTTTCTTTTTTTATGAGAATGCCGGACTCTTCGCCTGCAACGTCAATGCCTGTTTTTTGCCCGAATCCGAACTTGTTGATGTATCCATATACGAGGTCTTTGCCGAGACGCTCTCCCAAATCCATAAATACAGGGTTACATGATGTGTTAAGACCTGTCTGCGTTGTTTGCCCGCCATGACCTGCTTTCTTCCAACAATGAATTGTGACTCCGTCTATTACTCTGTAACCGGGGCAGTAGAATTCGTCATCCATTGTGGCGAGACCTTCTTCAATTGCCGCGGCAAGAATAAAGGGCTTGAAGGTTGAACCCGGATCATAGTTCATAAGACACGTCATGTTTTTGGTCAGCACCTGCATTTCATCAAGCGTTAAATTTCTCGGCGGTTCATTTGGGTCGTAATCGGGCAGGTTGACCATTGCGTACACTTCTCCCGTATTGGGATTGGTTGCAACGGCATATACGCCGTCTGCCTGATATTTTTGCAGCCATTCCTGTGCAATTTCCTGAAGATAAGACTGCAATGTCGCATCTATCGTCAAAACGATATTACTGCCGTTTTGCGCTTCAACGTATATTTCGCTTCCGTAGGGTATTTCTTTGCCGGTGTTGTCTGTTTCGCGCAATATTGTTCCCGGTTCGCCGATAAGATAGCTGTTATAATAAAGCTCTAAGCCTTCCTGACCGGAATGTCCGTTTGAATCGGCATATTTCATTGTGAAGCCGAGCACCTGCGCCGCAAGATTATTATAAGGGTAAACTCTTGCGGGTTCATCGACAAGGTCAAGACCTTTTATGCCCAGATTTTTTATTTGCTGAGCCTGATCATCGCTTAAAAGACGTTTTATCCATACTATTGCCTGCGATTTATTGTTCAGCTTCTGAGCTATTTCGTCTGTGCTCATATCAAGTATGGGCGAAAGAAGCATTGCTACTGCTTCGGCATCATTTATGTCATTCGGCGTTGCCTGCAATGAGTATCTTGTTACGGATACTGCCAGAACAAGACCGTTTGTGTCATATATTGTACCGCGTTTGGGGTACACTCCTATTTCACGCGTCCATTGTCCTATGGCTTTGTCCTGAAGCTCGTCACCCCAGGAAAACTGTATGTAAGCAAGACGCGCCGTTATTGCGACAAAAAAAATACAAAAGACGACCAAGAGGGAAACAGACCGCTTTTTTATTGTTTTGTTTGCCTGATTCAAATAATTCACTCCTTATTTATTTTATAAGAGCAAGCTGATTTATTGGGCATGGATTTCAAAAAAGTGAACAGCATAAGTTTATACCATTCACTCTCCATAAAATCAATGATGTAATTTCATATGCAATATAGTGTATTCGGCAGTATGCATACGGAGAACTGTTAAGTTCAAATTTCAGTCCAATTCAACGACCTGACCGTCTTCCGGTGCGTGCATTCCGATCAATGCGGCGCGTTTACGGACAGCGGATATATCTATTGAACTGTTGTATTGTGTATACAGAGAATCACGTTCAATATAAAGATCGTTTATGCTGTTTTTCAAATCTGTAATACTTGTTTGTTGGCGTTGAATTGCAACTTCTCTTGAAAGCAGGAAAAATGCGCACAACGCTACTACGACAATTCCCAAAACAGTCAAAGCAGATGAAAACGAATAGCTTGGTCTGCGTATTTTCGGCTTCGGGGCTGGCTTCGGCTTTTTTTCCGGCTCTGGTTGATTGTCGGGCTTTTGCTGCGGCTGTTCAATTTTCGGCGCGGCACTTCCCGGAATGTATTCATCTTTTATGTTGTCGGCGATTTTGACATTTATGTCATCTGCCGGCTCTGATGCCGCTTTTTTCAATTCTTCATCCATTTGGCTTTTCCTTTCATTTGTTTTTTATGTTAAAACATATCATTTCAGTGAACGCTTTTCACTGTTACAATCGGTTTTCTCACACACTCTCAATTCGGCGCTTCTTGCACGGGGGTTGTCCTCAAGCTCGGCGTCAGATGCGGTTATGGGTTTTTTTGTAAGTATTTTTACTTCCTGTATCTTATTGCAGGTGCATATCAAAGACTGCTTGGGGCAAACGCAATCCGATTCGAGGTACTTCATAGTCGTTTTTACGGCGCGCGCCTCAAGCGAGTGGAATGATATTATTGCAAGTCTGCCCGACGGCTTAAGAAGCGAGACGGCATCCTTTATTGTGTTTTCGAGCGGCTCCAATTCGTTGTTTACGTATATGCGTATTGCCTGGTATGTCCTTTTTGAGGGGTGAGGTCCCTCTCTTCTGAATTTTGCGGGAATTGCGGCTTCTATTGCCCTGTTAAGCTCGAAGGTCGTGTTTATGGGTCTGCTTTTTACGATAAATTCGGCAATCCTGCGCGAAAATCTATCCTCACCGTATTCCCATATTATTTTGCTCAGCTCTTCTGCACTCATATTGTTCACGACGTCATACGCCGTGAGCTTTTGCTCTGTATCCATTCTCATGTCAAGAGCACAGTCGTGCATATATGAAAAACCTCTTTCCACATTGTCAAGCTGATACGAAGAAACACCGAGGTCGAGCAGTATGGCGTCAACGTGCTCTACGCCAAGCTCGCGGCATACTTCCTTCATATCCGAATAATTTGCTTTTACGGGTATAAACGACTCACAGCCCGCAAACTTTTTCTTGCAGAATTCAAGTGCATCATTATCTCTGTCAATACCTATAAGCTTGCCCGATTTGCCTATGATCCTTAAAATTTCGGCAGAGTGACCGCCGCCGCCGAGTGTGCCGTCTATAACAGTCATGCCCTCTTTCAGTGCAAGCATATCTATAACTTCACGTAAAAGTACGGGTTTATGTGAAAATTCAAACATTATGATTTACTTTCCTTAATATTTCGCGCAAGGCTTAATAGGGGAATGTGCTGTTTTCGGCAGGTGTGCCGTCAGATGCCGTATTCCGCCATTTTTTCGAGTACATGGTTCGTCTTGTCCGACGATTCGCCCGAAAGATATTCTTCATACTGCTTTTGTGCCCATACTTCAAGCTTATCAAATACGCCGATTATTACGACGTCCTTTTCGATTTTGGCGTGGCTTACAAGTATTTGGGGGAGAACGAGTCTGCCTGTTTTGTCAAGCTCACATAAAACCGCATTGCCGAAGAAAGTACGTCTGAATTCACGTGATTCAAACGACGTTTCCGGCACGGACATTACCTTTTGAGCCAGTGCGTTGAAGTTTTCACTTGACATGATAAAAAGGTTATTGTCATATCCGATGGTAACATAGACAGAATCGCCGATCTCAGCACGATATGACTGAGGAATGATTATTCTGTTTTTGGAATCCATTGTATGGAAAGACTTCCCGCAAAGCATACCTTCGTTTTCTCCTTATAATTATGGTAATTATATTATAACACCACTTTGCTCCACTTTCAAGTAAAATTTGCTGAAATTTTTAAATTTTTTACCACTTTATGCCACATTAATAGATTGTTTACAATTTAAGGCGCCTGTTGAGACCAATAATGAAGAAAATCGATGATGAAAGCTCCGTTTTTGTGTTTGCGTGTGCAATGAAAAGAAGCAAAATGACACTTTTGGCATAAGCGTGATTATTGGGAACAAAGGCGAAGATAATATTACAACGCGGCAAATTTATATTGCAAATAAGAAAATATATGATAAAATATAAATATAATTTTGGAGGAGGTTTTTCATGTTCAAAAAAATAATTCCGGCAATACTTATATTACCGTTGCTTGCTTGTTCCGGATGCGGCACAGTGGCAAATAACAATTCGCCGTCGCCTTTGGATTCCACACCGGGGCAGGATTCAAGACCGTTTTCGGCAGACGAATTGATAAAAAATGCCGAGCTTTGGAACGGGGAACGCTTACTTAATGATGAATTTCAGCTTTTAATTGAATATTTTGATGACAGAGTTGTAAAAGACGGACTCGGAGTAAATTACAGTGCGTTTGGCGGAGATTTTCTGCATACGCCTTATTGCGCAGGCGAATGGGGAAACGGACTGTTGACCGAATCCGGCTCTGTAAGTCCATACGGGGTAAAAGCGGTATCGACTTTTTATCCGAATCCGCCGAAAACGCGCGAGGAAGCGTACGAAAGGATTCAGGAGCATCTCAAATTGACATATATTGCTGCTTCGCCTGACAGTAATGACAAGCTGCTTACATCCATGAACTGTTTTTATCCGTGGCATCATTATGCGGGAGAGGCGGGATTTAAGAATTTAGGTACGGAAATCGGCGTAACCGCACCCGGTTATCAATTCAGACTTGCAATGAACAGAGGCGCCGCGAAGCAATACGGTACGACATGGTTTGTTGACTTCTCGTCTTGGTCAGCCGGTGATGATGGCGAATTTATACTTGATTACAATGTGGAAAACCCCGAATGGGAGTCATATTCTTCTCCGACCGGCGGTCATTCGATTAATCTTGTGGAGAGAAGCTTTCTTTTGAGCTATATGGCGGGAGCTGATGCTGTTATTGCGGAGGGCGGACAGCATATAGCGTATTATTCACGTGACGATGAATCGGAATTGACTCCATACGGTGAGGTGTGCAAGAAGATTAACGGGTTTGCAAAGAAATACAGCGATATGGGAACTGCTTATACGCCTTATGCGATCATACTTGATAAATATCACGGTATGGGTATCGGCAACGGCAGAGGTGTGGCAGTAAATCCCGATCGACCTATATTCGGAAATTTATTTTACGCAGATGAAGAGGATGAGTTTACATACAGCATTTTTGATACGATTTTGTGGAAAGGCGCGCTCAGTGCCGATGTATACGATAACGAAGAAGATGTTATGGCGAATACAAAATACGGCGATACGTTTGACTGCCTCCTGCAGAATGCGTCCCCCGAACTGCTCGATACATATTCTGCATTGATTTTCTCGGGCAATATCGAATTGTCTGACGAGGAACTCGGCAATTACGCAAATTACGTTAAAAACGGAGGCGATCTCGTAATAAACACAGCTCATGTACACCTTTTTGCCGGTCTTGATGTGGAGCTTCCCGGCGATATTAATAATCAGAACTATGCCGAAGTTCCATACGGCAACGGTCGTTTTTACGTTTACGGCAAGGGCGGTCTGCCCGAAATGTCGTATGATGCGGACGGGAAAATGCAATTTACATACTGCGGCGATTGGAAAACGGGCGGTCTGGGATTGATACTCGACAAGCTTCACGGAGAATATATGCCTTTTGCTTTTTCTGACGAAATCGGTTATTCGGTTTCGGTAAAGGACGGATATATGTATCTTTACGCATTCAATAATGAGGGTGTCTCAAAGGAAAACAATAAGCCCACCGTTATTGACGAGACAAAGGCTGTTGAGCTGACTGTTGAGTATACAGGCGACCACAGTGTTTTATCCGCAGAAGATATTTACAACAGACATAATGTTGAGCTTTCGGGTAACACATTTTCAATCGATCTTGAATCAGGCGGGATGGCTGTAATCGAACTGAAGCTCGGATGAGATAGGCGACAAATAAAATTTGCAGATAGTATGTAAAGCAACCGCATTTGATGTAAAGCGGTTGCTTTTTGTATGTTCTCGGCAAAAAATTCTTGACAAAGTCATCCGTATGTAGTAAAATAAACAAAATATGAACAAGATGGAAATTGTATGAAGGACGTTATTATATATACTGACGGCGCCTGCTCGGGTAATCCCGGTCCGGGAGGCTGGGGTTGTATTCTTTTTTATACAGACAGCGAAGCCAATGAGCACAAGCTTGAAATGAGCGGAGGAGAGCCGGATACAACGAATAACAGAATGGAGCTGACGGCAGTCATAGAGGGCATAAAAAAGCTCAAGTCGCCATGCAATATTACGGTATACTCCGACAGTCAATATGTATGCAACGCTTTCAACAAGGGCTGGCTTGCAGGCTGGCAGAAAAAAGGCTGGGTTAACTCGAGCAAAGAGCCTGTAAAAAATATTGATTTGTGGAAGCAGTATATTACTGTGTCACAGCAGCATAAAGTCAGGTTCGTCAATGTGAAAGGACACAGCGACAACGTTTACAACAACAGATGTGACGAGCTCGCAAGGGCGGCTATCAGGAGTTTGTGATATACTGCGGTGTATAATAGATTATGTCTGTACGGCGAAATATGTGCCGGACGGTAAAGATAAGAAAGGGAAGCTTCACTTTGCGGAAGCGACGGTAGAAAATTATGGAAACAACAGAACAGAAAAAAAGGATATTCAGCGGAATTCAGCCGTCCGGAATTATTACGCTCGGCAATTATCTCGGAGCGGTTAAAAATTGGGTCAATCTTCAGGATGAATACGATTGCTTGTATTGCATAGTCGATATGCACGCTCTTACTGTAAGACAGGACCCTGCAAAGCTCAGACAGAATACCATGTCGCTTGCGGCACTTTATATTGCCTGCGGACTTGACCCGGTAAAGAATATAATTTACATACAGTCCCATGTTCCGGCTCATGCCGAATTGTCATGGATTTTGAACACATTCACTTATATGGGCGAGCTTAACAGAATGACGCAGTTCAAGGAAAAGGCGCTTAAGCACGCCGACAACATAAACGCGGGACTTTTTACGTATCCCGTACTTATGGCGGCTGATATTCTTTTGTATCAGGCTGACCTTGTTCCGGTAGGAGAAGATCAAAGACAGCACATTGAGATAACAAGAGATATTGCCGTAAGATTCAACAACATATACGGCGATGTATTCAAAATACCGACGGGATTTATTCCGCGCGCAGGCGCAAGGATAATGAGCCTTCAAGAGCCTGACAAAAAGATGTCTAAATCGAGCGAGGACGCAAATTCATATATTTCAATGCTCGATGACCCGAAGGTAATAGTAAATAAAGTAAAAAGAGCCGTTACTGATTCGGATTGCGTTGTAAAATACGATCCCGAAAATAAGCCGGGAATATCAAACCTCATGAATATTTATTCGTGCTTTACGGATAAGACATATGAAGAGATCGAAAAAGAATTTGAAGGCAAAGGCTACGGCGACTTCAAGCTTGCTGTCGGCGAGTGCGCTGCAGATAATATTTCCGCAATACAGACTGAATACAATAAGATAATAAAGGACAAGGCATACCTTGAAGAGCTTTTCCGCTCGGGTGCCGAAAGAGCAGACAGAATAGCAAGAAAGACTCTCAGTAAGGTACAGAAAAAAGTCGGATTTGTAATGAAGCAGTAATTAAGTCCGAAAATCAAACGCAAATTTTATTATGCCCGCAGGTGATGACTTAAACAGATTTACCTGCGGATATTTTTTATTCATTTTAATACGGGAATATAAATTGAATCCGCACCCTGTCGCCATGCGAAAAGATGCGGATAATGTAAACCGATAAATGTGAGAGAATATTATTTGCTGTTGTCAAGCAGAGTTTTTCTCATTTTAAGCAGGATTTCTCTCAAATGCGCCTCGTCATCCTCACTGAGAGCCTGAAGTGCGATGTTTTCCGATTTTTTAAGATTTGCTTCCATTTTCTGATGAATTTCGCGTCCTCTTTTGGTAATGAATACTCTGCTTTGACGCTGGTCTGTTTCATCGGTAAAGCGCGTTACAAGACCTTCCGCCTCCATTTTCTGCAAGGCTACGCTTACGGTAGGCGCTTTGAGGTGCGTCATCTGCGAAATCTCATATTGGGTTTTGCCGTCGGCTTTGGAAAGCATGAAAAGTATGTGCCTATATCCGTCGGGAATGCCGATTTGTTCACTGAAACCTCTCAGTTTGTCGTGAAATAATTTTGACACATCGTTAAGAAGCATCATTGTAGGCATTTCTTCCGGTGAGTGAGGCGGTTCGGACGGTATTCTGTTGCATTTTTTCATACTTTTACCTGCATACCTTTCCTCAAAAGCACTGATGACGTAAAAAAACGGTCATGCAGAAAATCTGCTTTTGAATATAAAAACAAATACTTTTAATTAGGAAACTAACTAAAAGTATTGTACACCAAATTTAATGATTTGTCAATATATTTACAGCGAAAAAAGCTTTAATTGATTATGTATTACAGAAACATTGAATTTCAGATCGTGATAAATTTCACCGTCTATTTCAATATCGGTAGGCTTATCAAAGAGAGCCTTTATCTGAGTTGTTTTGTGGAATACCGTGTGAGCATGGTCGAGAATTTTACCCGAAACGAGACTTAAAAGAGCCTTGGGCTTTTTGTACCATGCCATATCGTTTACAAGCACGAAATCCAAAAGCCCGTCATCTATGCTTGCGTCGGGAGCAATGGGAATGCTTCCTCCGAAATAGCGTCCGTTGCCTGCGCAAAGCACAAAGCACGTATGCTCGCTCTCGATAGAATCCGTTTTGGCTGTGAGCTTTTTGCATTTATAATCAATAAGACTTATTAAGGTGGAAATTATGTACTTGAGCTTACCTCTCAATACCTTGCTTGAATAACAGCGCTTGAGTATTTCAACATCGATTCCCGTGCCAATTACGTTTATTCCTCTTACACCTGAGCAATCCATAAAATCGACATACTTTGTTTTCCCGCTGAGAATTACTCCGAGCGCATCGAGAGGAGACGAGGGGATATTAGCCGATGCGGCAAAATCGTTTCCGCTACCGCATGGAATCAGCCCGAGGTTAACGTTTGCAGGATTGTAAAGCCCGTTTAATACTTCATGTAAGGTTCCGTCTCCGCCCATGACAATAATATCGCTGTTACCGCTTGATGTAAGCTCATTCGCGATTTTTGTGGCATGGGATTTACCTTTTGTTTCGAAAAAAGTGTGCTCTATGCAGGAATTATCAAGTTCTTTCGATATTACATCATAATATTTTTGAGATTTGCCGCTCCCGGCGCATGGATTATATATGAAGTTCAACATGGCTGTTTCCTCGGTATTGTGCAATTTTGGCTAAAAATGTAGAAATTTGTATGTTCCCGCTTATTATATATTATTTTTCCGATTTTGTCAATTTAAAAAATGCTTTTTGCGCCTTTTTCAGGCAGAATTCATTTGGGTAATCGGCAATTGCGATATTGCACGTATTTATAGTATTATAAATATTCAGCATTCAGAACATAAATCCGTTAATTTCCGGTATTGACAACAAACGTTTTTTATGCTAAAATATTTCTATCGTACAATGGCGTTCGAAAATATTGCATATTTCGGACGCTTTTTTATTTGAATACGGAAAGCGCGGTGTAAATCAATGAATACTGTAAATTTTGTAAAGATGCAGGGCTGTGGTAACGATTATGTTTATATAGATTGTTTTCAAAATGACATAAGCAAATTTGATATACAAGACCTTGCAGTGAAAATATCGGACAGGCACTTCGGGGTGGGGGGAGACGGACTTGTTCTCATAGCCCCGAGTGATATTGCCGACGCAAAAATGAGAATGTTTAACGCAGACGGCAGTGAAGGAAATATGTGCGGAAATGCAATACGCTGCGTGGGTAAGTATGTTTTTGAGAACGGTTATGTAAATAAAGAAACGATTAATGTAGAAACAAAAAGCGGAATAAAGACGTTAAGCCTCAATGTTAAAGACAGCGAAGTGAAAAGCGTGAAAGTCAAAATGGGCAAGGCTGAGTTTGCCTGCGAAAAAATTCCGGTGCTTTACGGAACAGAAGAGGAAGTAATAAACAAGCCGCTTGCCGTAAATGGCAAGGAATACAACATAACCTGTGTTTCCATGGGCAATCCGCACTGTGTTATTTATATGGATGAAACGGACAGCCTTGACATTGAAAAAATAGGCCCGAGCTTTGAAAACAACGCTGTATTTCCGGAAAGAGTCAACACGGAATTTATAAGCGTTATAGATTCGAATACGCTCAAAATGCGCGTATGGGAAAGAGGCAGCGGCGAAACGCTTGCCTGCGGAACAGGCGCGTGTGCGGCGGTAGCGGCGTCTGTCAAAAACGGATTCTGCAAAAAGAATGAGCCTGTGACGGTTATCCTCAGAGGGGGAGAGCTTTGCATTACATACACGGACGATAACGTTATAATGGAAGGTGCGGCTAAAATTGTATTCAAAGGAGAATTTATATATGATTAACAAGAATTACGCAAATCTTAAGGAAAGCTATCTTTTTACGGAAATAGGCAGACGAGTTAAGGCATACACTCAGGCTAATCCCGATAAAAAGGTAATCAAAATGGGAATAGGCGACGTTACAAAGCCTTTATGCAAGGCGGTTACGGATGCAATGAACAATGCAGTCATTGAAATGTCAACCAAGGAGGGCTTCCACGGATACGGACCTGAACAGGGATATGATTTTTTGAGGAATGCTGTTGCGGATTATTACAAGAATTTCGGCGTTTCGCTTAAAAGCGACGAGATATTTATTTCGGACGGTGCAAAGAGCGATCTGGGAAATATACTTGACTTGTTTGACAAGGATTGCAATGTGCTTGTTCAGGATCCTGTTTATCCTGTATATGTTGATACAAACATAATGGACGGCAGAAAAATATATTATGCTGACGCTGTTGAGAAAAACGGATATCTTCCGATGCCGAGCGAGACTTGTGATGCCGACATTATTTACATATGTTCTCCGAATAACCCATGCGGCGCGGCATACACAAGGGATATGCTCGAAGAATGGGTAAGCTATGCAAATTCAAGAGGGGCTGTGATATTATTTGATTCGGCATATGAAGCCTTCATTGAGGACGCACAAGTTCCGCACAGTATTTATGAGATAAGCGGTGCCGAAACGTGTGCGATAGAGTTCTGCTCGCTTTCAAAAACGGCAGGCTTTACGGGCACGAGATGCGGATATACCATTGTGCCCGAAGCACTTGTCCGCGACGGGTTTGAACTGAGAAAGCTTTGGCTCAGGAGACAGACGACTAAATTCAACGGCGTTTCGTATGTCGTTCAGCGCGGCGCGGAAGCTGTATTCTCGGCTGAAGGACAAAAACAGATAAAGGAACAGATAAGGTATTATAAAAACAATGCCGCAATAATCGCTTCAACATTTGATGTGCTCGGAATAAGCTATACGGGCGGAGTTAATTCGCCGTATATCTGGCTTGACTGCAAATGCGATTCATGGGAATTCTTTGATAAGCTGCTTAACGAAATACAGGTGGTTGGTACTCCGGGCGCAGGCTTCGGCAAAAACGGAGAACACCATTTCAGGCTCACATCATTCTCGACTCTTGAGAATACAACGGAGGCAATGGAGCGCTTCAAAAAGCTGAAATTGTAAAATATTTACCTTCTCTGCTCGGGCAGAGGAGGTTTTTTTATCAATAATATAAAATCTTATTCAAAAGCTATTGAATTTTTTTCAATGTTATGGTAAAATATCATAGTATCGGTTTATTGCCGTTAAATGCCTTTTAAGAGGCGTTTGATGAAAAGATATTTGGAGTCATTGGGTATTGACTTCGTAAACGTAAACAGGCGGTGATTGATTTGACAGATGCAGTGGTAAATTTAAGAACAAAAATGTCCGAAAACGGTATTGATGCCGTTATTCTGACGGGCGGTGCAAACAGACGGTATTTCTCCGGCTTTACGGGGTCTTCCGGTACGGCACTTATCACGCATGACGAATGTATTTTCATGACGGACAGCAGATACACCATTCAGTCCAGACAGCAGTGCTTGGGCTTTGAGGTCAAAGAACTGTACGGCAGAGCTATGCTTGATTTCATGAACGATTACTGTGTTCGCAATTCGATAAAGCACATATGGATAGACGAGGAATCTCTTACATATGCACAGTATGAAAGCTTTTTCCGTGCGTTTGGAGTTGCTGTTGATTTTCAAGACGGCGCAAGGTATTTTGCACAGATTCGCATGATTAAATCTGCCGAAGAAGCTGAAATCATGAAGACTGCCGCAAAAATGGCGGGCGAAGCTTTTATGGCAACGGTTCGTGAAATGAAAGTCGGCATGAGTGAGCTTCAGGTTGCCGAGCTGTTTGAAAAGCATGTGCTTGATTTGGACGCAAAAACATCGTTCATTATTGTTGCATCGGGAGAAAACGCTGCTTTGCCGCACCATGAGGGCAATGAGCGTAAAATAGGATACGGCGATATTGTTACGGTGGACTTCGGCATCATTTATAAAGGCTATAACTCGGATTGCACAAGAACGTTTGCGGTAGGCGATATACCCGACGAGCTTAAACATATTTATAATATAGTAAAAAAGGCTCAGCACGATGCCGCTTGCCAGGTCGGACCGGGTAAGTGTTGCGGTGATTTGGACAAGATTGCAAGAGATATTATTTCTGAGGCGGGGTATGGAGAATACTTCGGTCATTCGCTCGGACATAGTCTCGGTCTGGACATTCACGAGATGCCTTCATTGAGCAAAAATAATTCCGCCCTTCTTCAGCCGGGAATGTTTGTGACGGTAGAACCGGGTATTTATATAGAGGGACTCGGCGGAGTTAGAATAGAAGATACTCTTATGGTAACGGAAAACGGTTTTGTAAATATTACGGAAGATGTTCCAAAGAGCCTTTATATAAGAGAATTTTAATTAAATTAAGGAGATATTTATATGGTAGTTGCAGGTGACATAAGAAAAGGCACCACATTTGTGTTGGACTCACAGGTTTATACGGTTACGGAATTTATGCACGTTAAGCCGGGCAAGGGCGCGGCATTCGTACGCACAAAGCTCAAAAACGTTATGACCGGCGGTGTTGTTGAAAAGACATTCAACCCGAGTGAAAAGCTTGAGAGCGCAGTAATTGAAACTCGTGAAATGCAGTATAGCTATACGGACGGTGAATTCTATTATTTTATGGATAATGAAACGTACGAACAGATTCCGCTTACTGCTGAAGAAGTCGGTGACGCACTTAAGTACATGAAGGAAGAAATGATAATGACAATCAAGTTCTTCAAGGGTGCGGCGTTCTCTGTTCAGGCTCCGAACTTCGTTGTTCTCGAGGTAACAAATACAGAACCGGGATTCAAGGGCGATACTGCTACTTCCGGAACAAAACCGGCAACTGTTGAAACGGGCGCTGTTATACAGGTTCCGTTGTTTGTTAACGAGGGCGATAAGATCAGAATCGATACACGTACTGACGAATATATGGAGAGAGCATAATCTTAATCCACTATATTTATGATTTTCATTGGGGAGAACGGGAGTATTGCATCCGGTTCTCCTTTGATTTTTACATTAATGAGTAAATTATATTCAAAACGGAGTTAAATGTGGATATTAAAACAATATTGTTTCAGGTGACTGCGCTTTTTATTATGATGGGCGTGGGTCTGCTTGTGCGTAAATTGGGTTATCTGACAGATGAAACAAAACGCGGCATGACAGATATTCTTATAAAAATAGTTACTCCTGCGGTAGTTATATCGTCGTTTTCGGGCGCGTTTGAGCATGACAAAATGTCGAATGCCATTATTGTGCTTGTGGGCGCTTTTGTCATACACGCAGTGCTTTGCCTGATTTCGTTGTTGCTGTTTAAAAACGAACAGAAGGACAGAAAGGCTGTTCTTAGGTTTGTGTTCATATTCGGCAATTTCGGATTTATGGGATTCCCGGTTCTGCAAAGCTTGTTCGGCATCGACGGCGTTTTCTATGGCGCGATGTTTACTGCGGCGTTCTATATGTTCTCGTGGACGTTCGGTGTCTCCCTTTTTACAAAGACAACAGGCATCAAAGAAAAATTGAAGTCTATTTTCAATGTTCCGTTCCTTTCGGTTATTATCGGACTTCTTATGTACATCTCGCCTTTCAGACTCCCTGCTTTTCTTCAGTCGCCTATCGACGCAATCGGCGCTATGAATACTCCGCTCTCTATGCTCATAATAGGCTCGTCATTCGCCGAGATTAAATTCAAGGAGGTTTTTACGGAAAAGAAAATATACGTTGTTTCCGCGCTGAGACTTATTGCCGTTCCTCTGTGTACGGCAGGCGTACTCGCACTCCTGAATCTCTCGGGACTCGTTTCCCTCCATGGCGTACCGTATCATGTTATTATAACCGAAGAAGCAATGCCATGCGCGGCATATGGCGCAATATTTGCAACTAAATTCGGCTCTGATGTTAAGTTCGCATCAAAAACCGTAGCTATCGCTACCGCTTTGTCCGTCCTTACTATCCCCCTCGTCGTTTGGGTCGTCGGTATGCTCGGGATATGAATTATTTTTGGGGGCTTTTGAAAGAAGCCAGTAATAATCTCTTCGAGATTATTACGCAAACCCGAAAACTTAAACTGCTTTGCATCTGCGCATCTTTCCGTCGAGAGTATGACGAAAAGATGCGCATTGA
>CAMEIT010000030.1 GCA_945918795.1 uncultured Clostridia bacterium
AAAAGGACCTTGCCGATGTAAAGCGCCACAGAGAAATGCTCAGGAGCACGAGAAAGGAAAACGGATTTAAGACGGTAGCGCTCATGGGCTATACAAACGCCGGCAAAAGCACTCTTCTTACTGCTTTGACGGGTAGCAAGACGTATTCGGACAATATTCTGTTTGCGACACTCGATACGCTTACGAGAAGCATGGATAACGATGCGGGAATAAATGTACTTATAAGCGATACGGTAGGCTTTATAGATAAGCTTCCGCACAAACTTATAGATGCGTTCCGCTCTACGCTTGAAGAAAGCATTGAAGCCGATCTGCTGTTGCACGTTGTTGACGTTTCGTCTGAAAATTACGAGCTTCAGACGGATATTGCGGACGGCGTTTTGAGTGAGCTGAACGCCGTACAGAAAAAAATATACGTATACAATAAAATCGATAATGTGGAAACATTGCCCTTGTACTGCAAGCATCCGTGCTGTTTTGTTTCGGCGAAAACGGGAGAGGGCATAGACGAGCTTAAGGACAGGATAATAGAATCGTTGAGCGAGAGCATAAAGCGTCTGGTGCTTGTTGTGCCGTATGACAGAGGCGATATACTGAGCAAGCTTTATGCGCAGGCAAACGTCATAAGCGTTGAGCATGAGGATACGGCAAGCGTCGTTACGGCGGATATCGACAAGGATTCGGTGTATATGTATAAGGATTTTATTGCCCAAAACGGGGCTTCTCGGCGGTAAAGGAAGAGATTTTCGGTGAATAAGAAAATTTTATATAAGTCGGGCATGATTCTTTCGATGCTGATTTTCGGCACGATAGGCGTTTTGAGGAGATATATACCGTATTCGTCGGGAGTTATCGCCCTTATCAGAGGCTTGGCGGGAACGGTTTTTTTGCTTCCTTTTTGTATTGCAAAGAAAAACGCAATACAAAAGGATGCGCTGAAAAAGAATTTTTTACTTTTGTGCTTGTCAGGTGCATTTATAGGTGTAAATTGGATACTGCTGTTTGAAGCGTACAAATACACTTCGGTATCCGTTGCGACGATATGCTATTACATGGCGCCCGTGTTTGTGGTACTCGCCTCTCCTATCGTACTGCATGAAAAGCTTACGGCGAAAAATATGTTGTGTACTGTTGTGTCGGTGTGCGGAATGATACTTGTTTCGGGCGTTATTGAAACGGGCATTTCGGGAATAAAGGGCGTTTGCTTTGGCATTGGAGCCGCACTGATGTATGCGGGAGTAATAATTCTCAATAAATTTATAAGCGGTCTGACGGCAAGCGTGAGGACAATGTTCCAGCTTGCGGCGGCATCTGTTGCGATACTGCCGTATGTGCTGATTACGGAAAAGAATTTCAGCTTCGGAAGCGATGTGTCTGTATTCGTTATGCTTGCGGTAATGGGCATTTTGTATACGGGTGCGGTTTATACGCTTTATTTTGCGTGTGTTGAGAAATTGCCTGCGCAGACGGTTGCACTTTTCAGCTACATTGACCCTGCGGCGGCTGTTTTATGCTCTGTTTTTATACTGAACGAAGGCTTGACGCTTTTGTCGGCGTTGGGCGTTGTGCTCGTAATAGGGGCCGCCATTGTGAGCGAGCTTGATTTCGGCAGGAAGCAAACGACTCTGTCGGAGTAAGTTTTTTCAAAACTATAAGAAAGTACGGTGAAATACATGAATATTCTCATTGCAACAAACAATAAACATAAGGTGCGCGAAATATCCCAAATATTTGCGGGCACGGATTTGGAAACGGTATCACCGTCTCAAATAAACTTGAGCGTTGAGGTTGAAGAGGACGGAAATACATTTGCCGAAAACGCTCTCAAAAAGGCGAGAGGCTTTTGCGAGGCGTCGGGCTTGATATGCGTTGCGGACGACTCCGGCTTGACGGTAGAATGTCTTTCGGGAGAACCGGGAGTTTATTCGGCGAGATACGGCGGCGAGGGGCTTGACGACAAAGGCAGAACACAGCTTCTTTTGAAAAATATGTCGGGTGCAAAGAACCGTCGCGCGGCGTTTGTATGCTCTGTTGCAATGGTGTTTCCCGACGGACGTGTGGTTACAGCCGAGGGCAGATGCGAGGGCAGAATAGCTCTTTCGCCGTCAGGCAATAACGGCTTCGGGTACGACCCTGTGTTTGTTCCGGACGGATACGACAAGACTTTTGCGGAGCTTGGTGAGGACGAGAAAAACAAAATAAGTCACAGAGGCAGAGCACTTGAGGCTCTCGAGAAAAAGCTCTCAGAGCTTGGAATTTTGAAGTAAACACGACATTGAAATAAAACGGAAAGGATGCGCGAAAGAAAAATATATGAGAATTGCCGTTTTGAGCGATACACACGGAAATTTGTCGTGGATGAACAAGCTTATGCCCATGTTTGATTCCGTTGACGCGGTGATACATCTGGGCGACCTTGTGTCGGATGCGAAAAAGATTCAGGAACGAATAAAGTGTCCTTTGTATTATGTTGCGGGCAACTGCGATATAATGAGCTCGGCTCCTCAGGAATTTGAAGGCTACATAGGCGGCAAAAAAATATTTGCCGTTCACGGAAACAGACATTCTCTCGATTACGGCTTGTATTCGCTTGCAGCCGACGCAAGGCAAAGGGAGGCACAAATCTGCCTTTACGGGCATACTCATATTCCCGATATTACGAGCTGTTACGGAATATGGTTTGTAAATCCCGGCAGCATATCAAGACCTCGTGGAATGTCGCGCAATTCATATGCCGTGATAGAAATAGATTCAAGGGGAGAAATAATTCCGGATATAATCATACCGGATTAACAGGCTTTTGTGCGGTTTTACTTTTGCGACATCTGCATATAATGATATAAAGGCAGGTGTTCAAAGTGAAACGGTTACGCTTTTATGCAGGCAAAGTATCCGAGCGGCTCGGCATTGCACCCGAAATTGCATCTGATATTCCGAAGGTGACAATGCGCGGAGATAATGAGCTCTTAATAGAAAATCATAAAGGTATAATTGAATATTCACCGAATAACATAAGGATAGGCATAGAATCAGGCGTTTTGTGCATTGAGGGCGCCGATTTATTCCTTAACGTTATGGATCACGATATGGTTGTCATATCGGGCAGAATCCACCATATTATGAAGCTGGACGGTGGGAAACGGTGATAAATCAGTACATAAAGGGTATGCTTGAAATAAGCGTTGAGGGAGTGAATCTCGAGCGCTTTATAAACAGGTGCAATGCAAACGGACTCGTATTGTACAGCGTTTACCGAGAAAGATACGATTTGATGCGGTGTACGGTAAATCTGGCTGACTTTAAGAAAATTGCGGTAATAAATCGCGAGCTCAGATGCAGAATAAGAGTAAAGAAGCGTTACGGAGCAAGGTTTCTCATCAACAGGGTAAAAAGAAGAAAAGCCTTTGTTATCGGCGCGGCTGTTTTTGCGGTTTTCATTGTGATACTTTCCTCGTCGATATGTAGGATAGATATTTCCGGGATAAACAGAGTCACGGCAACCCAAATACTTGAAGTTGTAAACGAAATGGACGCGGGGGTGGGCATATTCAAAGCAAAATGCGACACAAAGGCTTTGGAAATGGCTATCAGACGGGAATTGCCCGATGTTGATTGGGTAATAGTCGATATAAAAGGCGTTGTAATGGATATTCGCGTTATTGAGACTGTCGAGGGCGAAAAGAGAACGGATACCACACCTTCAAGCATAGTATCTGAGGTAGACGGAGAAATAGTTTATATAAGCTCTTTGCGCGGCGACCAAATGGTAAATGTAGGAGACAAGGTAAAAGCAGGGCAGACGCTTATAAACGGAATTATTGACAGACGAAAAGATGACAACTATTATCTTATCAGAAACGCAATGGGCAATATCAAAGCGCGCGTTGAATATACGGGGCAGGCGATGATAAAGCTTGACGAGGTGGCAAGCAGGGTTTATACGGGCAATACAACCGAGGCGACGTATATAAGCGTGTTCGGGCTGAAGCTCGGAGACGACAAGGCTCCGACGTATGAGCATTACGACACCGAGTCTGTTGAATACAATGTGTTTTCCGAGAACCGTCTTTTCCCCATTTGCGCCGTAAAGAAAACATATAAAGAATATATTCTGCTTTCAGACGAGGAATTAAAGAGCAAGGCACGTGAAATGCTCATAAAAAAGGCTTGCAGTGATGCAAAGCGCCGCATTCCGATAGGTGCCAAAATAGAAGCGCAGGATATAGATTACAGCTTTGACGAGGAAACGAATACATTTTATGCTTCGGCAAAAATCACGGCGGTACACAGCATAGGCGTTAAAAAGGTGCTGACTCAAAGCGAGATAGACGAGATTACAAGGCCGGAAGGAGAAAAAAATAAGAATGGATGAGGATTTGACACTGCCCATGGACACAAACAAAAGAATAGAGGTAAATCCGAAGATAATAAAAGAGCTTTTCGGAGGGCTTGATGAAAATGTAAATGCGATAGAAGAGCTTACGGGCGTGCTTGTGCTGCAGAAGGACGATTCGGTTCAGATTTCGGGAACTCCGGAGGGCGTGGATGCGGCTTCGAGAGTAATAGAAAACCTGATTGACATGATAGAAAAGGGAGAATTTGTTGACAGAGGAAGGGTAAATTACGTTTATCATCTGCTTGAGGGCGATAACTCCCAGAATATGAATAAAATTCTTTCGGACGTTATATTCGTCAATTTCAAGGGTCAGCCGATAAGATGCAAAACAGCGGGACAAAAGCGTTATGTGGAAGCCATGAAGAAAAATGACGTTGTATTCGGCATAGGCCCTGCCGGAACGGGAAAAACGTATCTTGCAATGGCTATGGCGGTAAGCGCATTCAAAAAGAAAGAAATAGAAAAAATAATACTCACGAGACCTGCCGTTGAAGCGGGAGAAAAGCTCGGATTTTTGCCGGGCGACCTTAAAATGAAGGTAGACCCGTATTTGCGTCCCTTATACGATGCGCTCAACGACCTTATGGGCTATGAAACATACACAAAGCTTATCGAGCGCGAGGTGATAGAAATTGCGCCTCTGGCATATATGCGCGGCAGAACGCTGAATAATGCGTATATAATTCTCGACGAGGCTCAGAATACAACGCGCGAACAGATGAAAATGCTCCTTACGAGAACGGGTGTCAATTCAAAGGTGGTAGTTAACGGCGACAATACTCAGCTGGATCTCCCCGAAGGGAAAAAATCGGGTCTTATCGATGCGGCACACGTACTCAAGGGCATAGACGGGATTGAGTTTGTGTACCTTACGGCGGCAGACGTGGTGCGTCATGAGCTTGTAATGAAGATAATAAAGGCTTACGAAAAGAATGACAGAAGAAATAAAGAATAATTTGCGAATAATAATTTAGTCATGCTCTTAAATACGGGAGCATGATTTTTTATGCAAAAGAACAGTGAGGACACATATGATTTGACGTTGCCCGAAAAATCTGAATTTACCGAAAAAACAAGCGTAGATTGCGAAATAATTAAAGCACCGTCAATGTTATGTTCAAAAATCATATTGACAGTAAAAGTCAAAGTATGGTATAATTATTCAAAAGTATTGTTCGGTATTATAAGCGGAGGCGGATATGTTCGGAAATGTTAAGCCGTTAAAACAGGAGCTTAAGATAAGGGATTATTCAAATTACAGGGCTTATTACTGCGGTTTGTGCAAGAGCATGGGCGGCAAGTATGCCGGACTTTGCAGACTCGGGCTTTCGTATGAGGCTGTGTTCATAGCAATTATTATATCCGCAATGCTCGACGACAAGGTTATGGTTAAGCAAAAACGCTGTTTTATTCATCCGTTTTCAAAAAGACCCATGGTGGTTAACAATAAAAGCGTTGATGCGGCGGCATCTGTCAATATATTACTTATGTACAACAGCTTGTGCGACAATGTAAGAGATGAAAATGATATGAAGTCGAGGCTTGCAAGCATATGGTTCAAAAGGCCTTACAAAAAAGCTTGCGCCGATATGCCCGAAATAAACGCAGTGATAGAAGAAAAGCTTGACGATCTGGACCTTGTGGAAGAGAGCCTTTGTGATGTACTCGATAAGGCGGCTCAGCCGTTCGCCGAGATGATGGGCGAGCTTGCATCGAGACTTATTCCGTATGGAAATGAGGATATTTATTGGTTCGGATTCTTTATGGGCAAATGGATATATGTAATTGACGCATATGCGGACATTCAAAAGGATCTGAAAAACAAAGCGTACAATCCGTTTATACTCATGAATTCGGGTATGGAATATAACGAGATTGCGAATAATTCAAGAGGAGATGCCGAGTTTGTGCTTAAAGGGGCAATTTCGGAGCTTTTGAGGATTTTTGAACGGTTGAATATTAAAAGAAACAGGGAAATAATAGAAAATATTCTTTTTGAAGGAATGCCGGCACGAACGGAAGCCGTGCTTTCGGGCAAGTGCGAAAATAAACGTAAAAATAAAGACGAATACGAAATGCTTTGATTTCAGACATAGTATATTTGAGATAAAGCATTGATTTATCAGATTGGACGGTATATAAATTGAATCCATACGAGGTACTCGGCGTTAGTACAAACGCATCAGATGAAGAAATAAAAAAAGCATACAGAGCACTGGTAAAAAAATACCACCCGGATCAGTACAAGGGTACGGCTTTTGAAGCGGAAGCAAATGAAAAGCTCAAGGAAATAAACGAAGCGTACGATATGCTGAAAAACAAAGGTGCGTCAAATAATAATTATTACAGACAGAATACCGCATATAACGGTGCCGGACAGTCGTCGTCAAATAACTATAATTATTCGTACGGACAATCCAACACATCATATACAATAGATCAGCTTCTTGCAAGAGCAAGACAGGCAATAAATACGGGCAGATATATGGAGGCAGAGCTGTTGCTCCGTTCCACAAACATAAGAAATGCCGAATGGTACTTCCTTATGGGCAACGTACAGTGGTGCAAGGGCTGGCAGCTTGAAGCAAGAAAATGCTACGCTCAGGCGTGCGCACTTGATCCGAACAATGCCGAATATAAGGCAGCTTATGACAAGGTGAATGCAAACGCATACGCAAGCGGCGGATACAGAGAACCGAATTACAGAACGAGAAGCAGCAGCGATGATCTTTGCGATTGCTGTTGCAAGCTGTGGTGCGCGGATTCACTGTGCGAGTGTATTGGCGGAGACCTCATTCCGTGCTGTTGAGGCTTTAATTAAATGAAAAATTCGAATACGAATCCGAAGCTTGCTTTTTCGGGTATGATGACGGCGGTGTCGGCGGTGCTTGCGCTTATGATGAATTTCTTGCCGTTCAATACCATATTTCTGCTTATTATTATGTCGCTTTTGATATGCGTTGTCACTCAAAAGGCAGGCGTTGTTTATGCTCTCTGCACGGCGGCGGCAACCTCTCTCATTATGCTTCTTTTGACGTGGCAGTATGCGGCGGTTGCGGAATATGTGCTTATGTTCGGCACGTATCCTGTTATCAAGTATATAATCGAAAGCAAAATAAATAACGTAAAAACCGAAAGAACAGTAAAAACCTTGTATTTTGCTTTTGCGTCTGTGCTGTTCATGCTTGCGGCTGTGTATATTTTCGGCGGAGCTGAATTTTGGGGCGAATGGTTCTCAAAAAGCGTTGTCATACCGTACTTGCTTATCGTTGTAATGGTATTGGCGGCATGGGTGTTTGATATTGTGCTTACACAGATAATTTATGTTTACAACAGAATGTTCGGCAGAAGATTTTAATGCTTCTGCAATATATTCGATTTTTATTCTACGGAAAGGATTGCATATTCAGAATACTGCAATATGCAATGTGAAAGAATTATGGTAATAGGTCCTCATATATCGATTTCGGGCGGATATAAAAAAGCCGTCGAGGAAGCTTTGGCAATAGGCGCAAATACGTTTCAGGCGTTTTCGAGGAATCCGAGAGGAGGCTCCGCTGCGGCACTTAATATTGATGATATTAAAGCTGCCGAGGTGCTTATGGAGCTTAATTCTTTCGGACCGCTGTTGATTCACGCACCGTATACACTGAATATGGCGTCGGCAAAGCCGGAATCGTATAAATTTGCAAAGGAATGCTTTGAAGACGATATGAAACGAATGGTAACGATTCCGACAGATCTGTACGTTTTTCACCCCGGCAGCAGAACGACAATATCCTACGATCAGGCGATAGAGCAGATTGCAGGTATACTCAGAGACGGAATGATTGAGGGCAGCACTACAAAGGTTCTGCTTGAGACAATGTCGGGTAAAGGCTCCGAAATGGGCAAGACCTTTGAGGAATTAAAGGATATTTTGGATGCGGTGGGAGATTTCCATTCAAAGGACAATATAGGCGTTTGCATAGACACGTGTCATCTTTACTGCGCGGGATATGATATTGTAAATGATCTTGACGGTGTTTTGGAGAAGTTTGACAACATAATAGGCATAGACAAAATAAAAGCCGTTCACCTGAACGATACTATGAATCCGTTTGCATCATATAAAGACAGACACGCAAAAATCGGAGAAGGAGATATAGGTCTTGATGCGATAGCAAGAGTGGTTGCACATGAATGCCTCAGGGACAAGCCCTTCTTCCTTGAAACTCCTCACGATGAACTTGTCGGATACGGAAACGAAATAAAGCTTATTGATCAGCGTGTAAAAACATTGTGAGAAGTGATTGGCTTGCTTTGTAAATCGTGCGTAAAGGCACGATTTATTTTGTTTTAAAAAGAACTTTATGACCCAACCTTTATTAACACGGATGAGTCGGGAATTGTGATTTTCAAATTTGAACCCATGTTTTATTAAAGCTTATGAAAGCTTTACAACAAGTATTCCGTTTATAATTTTTACGGAATCTTTGTCCGGGAATGACGGCATAGCAACCACCTCGTCAAGGCTTTCTATATCCGAGTATACTGATTTTGGAATACAGTTTATGTTGTACCCGAGAATGTTTGTAAAATACAGCTCATATGTATCGAAATGAGTAATCGAGTAGTCTGAATCAAGTCCTGTCAGAATCTGTGTATATCCCGGTCTTGTTTCTGCAAGCGCGGACTTGTTTATATCACCTATGAACGCGACAGGCGTCTCACCCGGAATATATCCTTCTGTCTGCTCTATTCTGTCAAGACAGCGAGTCATTACGGATGCCGTTGCGGTAAATTCAAGGTCTTTTTTCAGGTAAGTCTGATTTGCAAACACAATATTATTGAATATCAGAAGTGCTATTGCAACAAAAACGATTTTTCCTCCCAAATTGCTCTTTACAAGCTTGCTTTCGGGAGAGGGCATGATGCGCTTCAGTGCGGCAGGGGAAGACAGCGATTGCAGGCTTAAATTGTTTTGATGTATGAACTCAAAAGTAAATACGACCAATACATAAGTAAGGAAGAATGAATATATCATAAGGTGATGAACATAGCCTTTTGCTATGAACATTGCAATATTCATTCCGAGTGGAAGCAAAAGCATTACGACAATAAGGAGGAGTATGTTTTTGAAGTTCAATTTTTGGCACAATATGATTTTGATTACGTTATATGCCGTTATTGTCAATATAACGATGTTTAACAGAGCAACATAACGTGAATTGCATATAGGTTGCCACCTGAGAATCTTAAACGGATAAACATAAGTATTAATAAGGAGTGACAAAAGTGAAGGAATATCCGAGAAATTGCCTGCACCGGCAACACCGTTGTAGTCCTCGGAGGGAGCAACACCCGTGAGGTGCCAAGCGATTCTCACGGCAATGTAATACAGCACAAGACCGAGCATTAATGAACACAGCATTTTCAAGCCGCTGATAATTACGGCAGATGTTTTTTCTTTTTCAAATATCTTTTTGATAAGAAGAATAAGGAACATTACGACTGCGGCTGAAAAATAAACAGGGTAAAGTCCCATTGAAATGAGAAGCGGCAATGCCGCAAACAAAAAACCGTATTTGTATTTATAAAAAACATATACTGCAACGACGCTGAAAACAAGTGCAAGCATATATATATCCACCCACGGAATGTATGTGGCGAAAGATGCCGTAATGGCAATATTGGTGGATAAGATTCCGCATATGCAAATCAATGCGGGAGTGGATTTTATGTTCAGAATATCCGATATTATGAATATGGCAACAGATAACCATAAAAGGCTTATGAAGCCTATCAAAGACGGCGAGCATATAGTGCTTCTTAAAGCGACATATATCGGTATGAGAAAACGTCCGTAACTTATCTGATCCTCTGAATTGACAGGCTGGAAAATAAAGAGAGAATCGTGACTGAAAGAAGCGTTGAAAAAACGGTATGCGTGAGCAAGAAGCCCGAATGTCAATGTTATGATGCAGATTTTTACGAACGTCTGCTGCTTTTGCGAGAGTTTGGTCATGTAAACGGATATATATTTGCTTTTGAGGCAAATGCTTCCTTTCTTTTTTATATATACTCATTATAGCATATTGCCTCGAATATGGCAATGCAAATTTTGCACATTATTTACGGATTTTTGAAATATTGCTTTGCCGCCTTGGAAAAGGTGCGTTATTTGCGATTGACAACGATGTAAATATATGTTATAATTCAACTATATATTTTGCGTTTTATACGTTAAATGCGCAATGCGGCGTGCTTGCACGGTCCGCGTGATGCGGAATGCTTGAATGTGTTCAGTTGCAAGGAGGATATTATGGCTGAATTAACTATGGAAAAACTTATTTCTCTGTGTAAAAGCAGAGGCTTTATTTATGCAGGTTCCGAAATTTACGGCGGACTTGCAAATACATGGGATTACGGCCCTTTGGGTGTAGAGTTTAAGAACAATATCAAAAAAGCATGGTGGAAAAAGTTCATACAGGAATCCCCTTATAACGTAGGTATGGATTCCGCGATACTTATGAATCCTCAGACGTGGGTTGCATCCGGTCATTTGAGCAATTTTGACGATCCGCTCATGGACTGCAAAGCGTGCAAGGCACGTTTCCGTGCAGATAAGCTTATCGAGGATTATTATACTGCAAAGGGTGAGTCGGTATCCTGCGACGGCTGGTCAAACGAGCAAATGGAAGCATTTATAAAGGAAAACAACATTGTTTGTCCTGAGTGCGGAAAGAGCGATTTTACGGGCATAAGACAGTTCAATCTCATGTTCAAAACGTTCCAGGGCGTAACGGAGGACTCAAAAGCACAGATTTATCTGCGTCCCGAAACGGCACAGGGTATATTCGTTAATTTCAAGAACGTTCAGCGTACAACAAGAAAGAAGATTCCTTTCGGTATCGGTCAGATAGGCAAGTCGTTCAGAAACGAGATAACTCCGGGAAACTTTACTTTCCGCACGAGAGAGTTTGAGCAAATGGAGCTGGAATTCTTCTGCAAGGACGGAGAAGACCTCGAATGGTTCTCATATTGGAAGAATTTTGCAATAAATTGGCTTAAATCCCTCAATATGAAGGAAGAAAGCATACGTGTGCGCGACCATGAAAAGGAAGAGCTTTCATTTTACAGCAAGGCTACGTCTGATATAGAATATCTGTTCCCGTTCGGTTGGGGCGAGCTGTGGGGAATTGCTGACAGAACGAACTATGATCTGTCTCAGCACGCAAAATTCTCGGGTGAAAATTTTGAATATGTGGATCCTTTCACAAATGAGCACTACATTCCGTTCTGCATAGAGCCGTCACTCGGCGCAGACAGAGTTGCTCTTGCATTCCTGTGCTGTGCATATGACGAGGAGGACTTGCCTGACGGAACTCAGAGAAACGTTATGCACTTCCACCCGTTCCTTGCTCCGTTTAAGGCGGCAGTGCTTCCGCTTTCAAAGAAGCTTGCGGGAAAAGCCGAGGAAATATATTCAATGCTTTCAAAAGAGTTTATGGTTGATTATGACGATGCGGGCAATATAGGCAAGCGTTACCGCAGAGAGGACGAAATAGGTACTCCGTACTGCATTACCGTTGACTTTGATACGGAAAACGATAACTGTGTTACAATAAGAGACAGAGATACCATGGAACAGATTCGTCTGCCGATTGAAAACGTAACGGAATGGCTAAGAGAGCACGTAAGCTTCTGATACGGAAAAATTTTAATAAAAACAGCATTATTATAAGAGGAGGAAGTGTTTTATATGAAATTCGGTATGTGTTTGCCTGCGTCGGATTATGCAAGAATAAACAGAGTCGGAGCAGATTATATTGAGTTGGGTGCGGGCAGTATATATAGGATGTCGGACGACTCTTTTGAGAAGCTTTGCGATGATTTACAAGGCAAGAATTTATGCTACAGCTGTAACGGACTTGTTGTTCCGGAGGTGAGGCTTACGGGCAGTGAAGTCAATTTTGATTCAATAAGAAGCTACTGCGAAAAAACATTCGGCAGACTTAACAGGCTCGGAGTAAAAATGCTTGTTTTCGGCTCGGGAAATGCAAAGAATGTTCCTGAGGGCTTCCCAATGGAAAAGGCATGGGAACAGCTTTTTGAGGTGGGAAATATATTTTCCGATTATGCGGAGAAATTTTCTCAGACAATAGCTGTCGAAGCGCTCAGATACAGCGAGGTAAATATTGTAAATACTATTGAGGACGCGGCATTTTACGCTCATAAGGTTAACAGAAGCAATTTCAAGATACTTATTGATTTTTATCATATGTACCAAAATTCCGAAAACCTCGACGTAATAGAAAAATATGCCGATGAAATAGTACATATTCATATGGCAGGACCTACTCGCGGTACGCCTGATAAGTCGGAAGAGAAATTTGTCGAGGAAAGAATGTCTCTGCTCAAAAAGATAGGCTACAACGGCGGCGTAAGCTTTGAGTGCGCAATGCCAGAGAACGATGAGAGCGTAAAAGCATTGCTCAAGTGGTACAGAGAGCTTACGGAATAAAGCAATTCTCCCGGCAAATAAAGCGGTTGATGTAAATCAACATAAAATAATTTGAGTTTATCTTTATATGCACCGGAAAAGGCCAAGTGCTTTCAAAGGTGCATATATTTATGATAATGCAAAATGATATAATATATGCGTGATTAAAATACGATAAGGCTGCGTAATATAATAGTAACCTTAAAAACAATGCCATTACATGATATTGATTCGGTATTTGATTGTGTTTTCAGATGCTTATCACAAAAATTCAGTATTTACGGCTTGACTTTTTGGCTTTTTGCGGTATACTATAAGCCTGCGGGGATATATTTGCAATAAATTCGCAAAACCGATTCACGGGTTTTAATGGAGGGGAATATGAAGCCTATAAAAAAAACAAAATTCATAGTTTTGCTTATATTATCGATAATAGGAGCCGTTATAATAGGTGCGGGAATATGGGCTGTGCGTTTTGCACGTGCCGTTGAGAATCCGTGGCCGTCACAGTCTCCCGGGATAATAAATTCAAAGACTCCTGCACCGGACGATGCGACTCCGGACCCTGATTCTACTCCCGGTATTACTCCTACACCCGATGCAGGCGGGGATGATGTGGTAGTCTGGGGCAAGGATATAATCAATATTCTCGTTATAGGATACGACAAAGATGAGTACAGAGAGGGAATATATTCGGTATTCAGAACCGATACACTGATACTTGCTACGGTGTATTATAAAGAAAACAGAGTTGTACTGACATCTGTACCGCGTGATTCATATGTTCCCATTGCAAATGATTTTACGGTTAAGGATAAAATAAATGCTGTACCGTACTATGCACAGAGACAGAATATAGATGTGTACGGCGCAATATGCTCGACTGTAAGCAGATTGTTCGGGGGCGTACCGGTTGATTATTATTTCGCAATCGATATGGACGTATTTGTCGATGTTGTCGATGAATTGGGCGGAATAGAATATGATGTTGATGTGGAAGTAAGGTATGGCGATACCGTTTTGGTTGAAAAGGGCTTACAGGTGCTTGACGGGAAAAAAGCATTGGATTATGTTCGCTTCAGAGGCACTGCCGCTGCCGATATAGACAGAGTGGCGCGTCAAAGACGTTTCCTCATGGCGGCATTTTCACAGCTCAAGTCGCTTGATAAGATAGTAAAGCTCCCGTCGATTTACAGCAAGGTAATGGATAGGATAGATACAAATCTGACGTATCCGCAAATTGTAAACCTTGCCTCATTTGCCGCAGGAAATCTTGATGCCGATGCAATAAAGGGCAAGACGTTCCCGGGCAACTTCAAGCAGGGCGTTACCTATTGGGTTATAAATCAGAGGGAGAGAGTACATTATATATATGAATTGTTCGGTATAACGGTGCTCCCCGACGAGCAGGATTGACGTAATATGGAAAACATTACTTTATCCGACACGGAAAGAATTGACGATCTTCAGTTCAAGGGACTTCGCCTTATACAGAATACGGAGCATTTCTGCTTCGGACTTGATGCCGTACTTCTGGCACGTTTTTCGTCACCGAAAGACAATGATACGATTATAGACCTCGGCACGGGAACGGGAATTATCCCCATAATGGTATCGGGCTTGTGCGGTGCTGAAAAAATCGTAGGCATAGATATACAGGACTGTATGTGCGATATGGCTTCAAAAAGCGTAAAGCTCAACAATGCAGAAGAAAGAATTTCGATATTAAAGGGAGATTTGAGGAGCCCACAGGAAATGTTCGCGCCGGGAAGCTTTTCTCTTGTAATATCGAATCCGCCTTACATAAAAGCAGGCAGCGGAATTGTCAATGAATATTCGCAGAAAGCAATATCAAGGCATGAGGTCATGTGCAAGCTTGACGACGTGGCGCGCGCGGCAGGATACCTCCTCAAGGAAAGCGGACGCTTTGCAATTGTAAACAAGCCCGAAAGAATAGTCGAATGCTTTGATGCCATGCGCAAGTACGCAATAGAACCCAAAAAAGTTCAGCTCGTATACCCGAAATCGGACAAGCCGCCGAGTGCCGTTCTCATAGAGGGCATAAAGGGTGCTAAGGAAGGACTCCGCTTTATGCGGCCGATAATCGTAATGAACGAAGCGGGCGAGTATACTTGTCAGATAAACAGAATTTATTCCGATAACGGGGAGGATATATTTAGATAATGGGCGTTTCGCTGATAACGAGCACATCTAATACGGCAGTAAAAAATGCCGCGGCTCTCAAAACGAAAAAATTCAGAGATGAACAGGGCGTGATTGCCGTTGAAGGCTTGAAAATGCTCAGGGAAGCCATTCTGGCATCCGTAAAAATAAGAAGCATATTTGTTCTGGAGGAAATTTACGAGGCTGAGACTGATTTACTCGGCTCGGCAGGCGCTGACAATATTTATATAATAAATCAGGCAGTTGCCGAGAAAATAAGCGATTGGAAAACACCACAGGGCATTATAACGATTGCGGACAAGCCGTCAGGCGATTTTGAAAAGCTCATGCGTGTTAAGGACGCATTTGTCGTTGTGCTTGACGGAGTTGCTGACCCCGGCAACATAGGCACAATAATAAGAACGTCGGAAGCGGCGGCTGTGAGCGCCGTCATTACAACAAAAGGTACGGCAGACTGCTTTCAACCGAAAGCACTCAGAGCATCTATGGGTTCCGTATTCAGAATTCCGGTATTTGAAAATTATGAAAAGTGTGATATAATATATAATATGAAGAAAAACGGATTTACTGTCGTTTCCACTTCACTTGAGGGAAATTGTATTGCACGTGATTTTGAAATACAAAACAAAACCGCCGTCGTATTCGGGAACGAAGGCGCAGGCATAAGCAAGGAGTTTGTCGAAAACTCGGATATGCTTGTAAAGCTGCCTATGGCGGGCAGAGTGGAATCGCTCAATGTTGCGGTTTCGGCAGGAATAGTAATGTACGAACTGAACAGATCAAAAATACAAAATATTGGCCGTTAAGAAAAGACAAGCTTAACGGAACGGCATTTAAAATACATTAAATTACATTTTGGAGGACACATTTTGAGTAAAAGTTTTAAGATCAAACAGCAGAAGAAGAAAACAAAGTCAAACTTGAAGCTCGGACCTATGCTTATAAGCGGATTTGTTGTATTTGCGTTGCTGTGTACGCTTGCAATAACAAGCCTCGGTAATTGGATAGACAATCGTCCAAGCTCCGACACAAGCACAACACCTTCACCCGGACCGGATGAGTCGGCAGAGGTTGTTTTTGAAGATGAAAATTTCAAGGAATTTATAAAGAAAAAGCTTAGCCTTTCAACAGACAATGTTACTGAAAACCAAGTCAAGTCTGTAACAAGCCTTTCCATATCCGGAGTGGAGCATATAACCTCCTTAAAAGGACTTGAACAGTTTCCGAGCATAACAACGTTGACTATCAACAATGTAAAGATAGATGACCTTTCCGCATTGGCTGATGTTTCGACATTGACATCGATATTTTTGTATTCATGCGATCTGTCTGAGACAAAATGCGAGCAGGAGCTTAAGAACATAACCAAAATATATATGAACGATTCTGTTCCGAATACTGCGATATTGCAGAAAATGACGTCTGCCGCAACGGTTGATGTCAACAACTGCGATGTTGAGGATTTTACTCCGTTTGCAGGCATGAGCGCCGTTAAGACTATCAATTTTACGAACGTAGATTCAATGAAATCATTTGACGGCATCGGCGAGATAGAAAACCTTGAAGTGCTGTCGTTTACAACGTGTAAGCTTGAAAAGCTTGACGGAATCGACAAGGCTTCATCTCTTGTACAGCTTACCTGCAAGCAAAGCGAAATAGCCGATATGTCGGCTGTTGCAGGCGCGGCAAAACTGAATACGCTGTATATGACAGGCAGTGCTGTTACAAACGGCTTGGATAAGATAGGCGATATGCCGTCACTTACTGCTCTTGATATAGAGGACCTCAACGGCGGTAAGGCTGATGTTTCATTCGTTTCAAACATAAAGACTCTCGAGTCACTCTGCATGAACGGCATTGAGTTGGGCAACCTGGATATGGTTTCGGGACTTGAAAACCTCACAAAACTTTATGCTCAGGATTGCGGCTTGACAAACATAAGCGCATTGTCATCACTCGTGAATATCGAGGATCTCAGAATCAGCGACAATGCAATTAAGGATATAGCGGCACTTGCAAGCCTGAAGAACCTTGAAAAGCTGTACATCGCAAGAAATGATTTGAACTCGATAAAAGATATTTCGAATACTTATTCTTTGGAGTACCTCGATATTTCAGGCAACAGCGGCATAACGGCAATCGATTCGATTGATAATTGGTGGCTCCTCTCGGATCTTTACGCTTCCGGATGCAGTATTGCAAAGGTTGAACTCGGCAACTGCACAGAGCTTGCAAGAATTGATCTGTCGGGAAATAAAATCGAAGATATTTCCTCGATTGCTACTCTCGCTCAGGCGGTATCAATCAATATTTCCGATAACCTCATAAAGGAACTGCCTGTTATGGCAACAATGTCCGGACTGAAAACGTTCATTGCTTTCGGTAATGAGATTGTAAATGTTGAGAATATCGCAAAACAGACTTCTCTTACAGAACTTAATATGAGCGATAATGCCATAGAGGATGTTTCGTCACTTGAAAAGCTTACAAGCCTTACAACACTTAATTTGTCATCAAATAAGATAAGCGATGTGGCAAAGCTTGCCGCACTTACAAAGCTTACAACTCTTAAGCTCAATTCGAATGAGATTGAAAAGATCTCAGACCTCAATGCACTCAAGAGCTTGACGACACTGTGGCTTGCAGATAATAAGATAGAGGATATTTCGGGATTAACGGCTCTTACATCTCTTAAGGAGTTTGATATATCCGGTAATAATATATCCGATATATCGGTTGTTGAAAAGTTTACGTCACTCATAACGTTTAACGCTTCTTCAAACGAGATTGAGGATATATCCGCACTTGATAATCTCTCCGCACTTACAACCGTTGACCTTTCCGATAATAAGATAGAGGATATTTCTCCGCTCAGAAGTAAGACATCGATAGATGAACTTAACCTCGCAAATAATAATATAAGCGATCTTAAGGATGTATTTATCTCGTTTAGATTTATGACGTTCCTCGATTTGAGTAATAATCATATTACCGATATTTCTTCACTTAATGCGTGCACTTCCCTTGAAGAGCTCATACTCTCCGGAAATAATATCACCGATTATTCTCCTATCGATGAACTCGATATAGAAAAGGTTGTAAAATAATATATGTAATCTATCGGGGCTGCCGCCCCGAACCCCGCCAAGCCTTTGAAAAGGCTTGAGCGAAACTTTAAAATGCTTTGCAGTTTGCGCATCTTCCCGCCAAGAGTACGGCGGCAAGATGCGCATTTACTTTTGCGAGTTTATTTAAGGTTTTTACAGTAGATTTTTAATATACGGTACATTTTGCATAAAGAGAAAAGGAAAGGGTATAACAATCTGAATCTCTCGTTGTGGAAGGAGTCTCAAGAGACAGTAAATCAATATTGACTTTTTGGTATCGAACTCTCCTTCAGTCGTCTGCGACGCCGGCTCCCTCCCGGAGGAAGCCTTATTTTTGTCCGATTTTTGCGAATGAAAATAAATTTTACACTATGAATTGTTCATTGTGAGTATTCAATCATACGGCACATAAAACTTAAAGAGAAAAGAAAATTAAATGTCCTCGAGCGATGACTACCACAGGCATCGCTTGAGGACAGCTACAAAGTATTTTAAAGTTTAGGTCAAGCCTTTTCAAAGGCTTGGCGGGGTTCGGGGCGGCAGCCCCGAGAAAAAAGCTTGGCGGGACGGCAGCCCCCGATAAAAACCTTAAAAAGAAAAGAAAAATAAATGCTCATCTTGCCGCCGTACTCTTGGCGGGAAGATGAGCGAGCCGCAAAGCGTTTTAAAGTTTTCGGGTATGCGTAATAATCTATTAGAGATTATTACTGGCTTTTTCAAAAGCTCCCATGGGCATCAATTCTTTTTGGATTTTTTATCGATAACAGGCAATTGTGCGGTACGCGAATATTTTTTCTGCGCGATTTCGGAGGGCAAGCGTCGAGTATTCTGGGAAGGCCGTTCATGGGCATTCTTTTTCGGCTTGTCCGTTACCGTGGCGGAATTTTCTGTTATCGGTTCGGTTTTAGCGGATTTGGCAGGTTTGGCAGGTTTAGCGGGAATGGCAGATTCGACCGATTTATCCGTTGTTGTGTTGTCGGCAGGTACATCAGGCTCACCGGCAATACGTTTTTTCTTTGGCATTGTGCATATCAATAATATTACGAAGAAGAGCATGAAAGCCATAATAATTGTGAAGCCTTGTTTCTGTCCCATATATTGGGAAATATATCCTATATACGGGATAGTCGCGACGGTTTTACCGATAAGGCTGTCAAAGCTTACGGGCACAACAGGTTCTCCGTCCACATTAAGTGCGGAATCGCCGCCGGATGTTGCATAAGAAAGGTCAGACGACTTAATATAAAAGAAGCGTTTGTCCTCATTTATGCTGTATACGACATTTGTTGCGATATGGTTGTCCTCATTCAGAATGTATGTTATTCTGTCTCCCACTGATATTTGTGTATAATCGGTAGTAGGTTTAACATAAATAATTGAGCCGTCGGAGTAATTGTACGGAACTATTCCGAAAATGCGGACACCTGTAAGCAATATCAATATTATGATTATAAAGAACACAACTACCGAGGAAATTATGTGCAAAGATTTTCTCATTGTCAATCAATATCCTTTATAGGTAATTTTAGTGTACAAGCAGGTATATCAACTCCTCTATTATAGCACATAAGCTGATTTTTTTCAAGGAATAAAGGTGAAATATATACATTATTGTCGCAATGTCAAATATTTTCTGAAATGTTTGACAAAAAACATACGATAAAACGGCAATATTAAAGAAAAAAACCATTGCTTGACAAAACGCCGCCTGCGGTGTAAAATAACCGTACACTTGTATGTAACATGAATTATTGCACTTGAAACCAAATGAAAGGCTTATTTTTATGAAACGAATCGCAGTTATTATATTGGCATTGTGCATTTTGGCTTGCGGCTGTACTACGGCACCGTCAAATACGGCTGAAATAACACCGACGCCGACATTAACACCTACGCCGACACCAACTCCAACGCCAACCCCTACATCTACGCCAACACCGACACCGGAGCCGACACCAACACCGGAGCCGACGCCCACACCCACGCCGACACCAACTCCGGAGCCGACGCCAACTCCGACGCCGACACCAACTCCAACACCGGAGCCGACCCCTACGCCAACTCCTACTCCTACTCCAACACCGACTCCGACGCCAACACCCACGCCAACCCCGACACTGGAGCCGACACCTACTCCGGAGCCAACGCCGACACCAACACCCACGCCAACTCCAACTCCAACTCCAACACCGACACCAACACCGGGACTTGACTATGCGGAGGTATCGTATGATACGCCGTCGGTAAATAACGGGGAAACATTCACGGGCAGAGAAGCACTTTTGCCGGTTAATTTTGCAGTTGCTGATCCGCAAAATACGCGCGGACTTTTGACAAATAAGCTTGAGTTCTCATTCGGAGTGGCAAAAAACGGAAAACCGCACAATACAACCGTAAACAATCAGAAGCGCTTTGACGGCTGGAACACGAATGCTCTGGCATGGGATAATAAGACGGAAGAAAAAGTATTGTACCTTACTTTTGACTGCGGATACAAGTACCAAGACCTGATGACGAAAATATTGGATACATTGCAGGAAAAGCAGGTTCCGGCGGCATTTTTCTGCACAATGCAGTATATAAAGAAAGCGCCTGATGAGGTCGCAAGAATAATAAACGAGAATCATATTGTAGGAAATCACAGCACGACGCATCCGTCAAACTGTGCCGCTATCACGAGAGAGGAGCTTGCAAAGGAAATATTGGGCGTTCATAATTATATGCGCGTGAATTTCGGATATGAGTGCAAATATTTCAGATTCCCGACGGGACGTTATTCACAAAATGCGCTCGAGCTTGTTGACAGTGTTGGATACCGTTCTGTATTCTGGTCGATTGCTCACGCGGATTGGGACCCTGCAAATCAGCCGGGCGAAGAGGTGACTTTCAATACAGTTACGTCACGTTTGCATCCGGGTGCAGTAATACTTTTGCATTCAACGTCTCCGGATAACGTTGCCGTTCTCGGCAGAATCATAGATTATGCAAGGGAAGAGGGCTATGAGTTCCGCTCGCTTGATGAATATCAATATTGGAAATAACAGGATATGCTTTTGTTGTATTGCTTCCCGAAAGAAGCGCTTTCGAGTGATTTGAATTATCGTTTTGCAAAGCTTTTTCTCGAAAAAACTATTGACAAACAGGTAATAATGCGGTAATATAATAAACGAAGCAATGGCAAGACGGATGAGTCGGCAGAAAAGCCCGCAAAAAGGCAATTAGGCTCAGAAATCAATCGCTTTTCCCAACACAATGCAGTGCAAAAATTATTGCGTCACGGAAAGATAAATATAAGTCGTTGCAATCTGAGTGCTGTATAAGGAGAATATAGTGTTTATGCCCGTCTGAAAGATTATCACCCTTTAAGACGGGCTTTTTGTATAAGACAATACTTTTATAAGGAAAGGAATCGTTATGACAACCGAATATTCAAACATAAAGGACCTTAAAAAGGTGCTTCTTTCAAGAAAAGAGTACCTGCCTTTTCCGAAATATGAGGACAGAGAGTCGTGGGCAAAAGTAAATCCCGAATTGCGCGCAAGATATTTGAACGACGAGCTGAAAAAGAAAATACTTGAATACGATTCGTCGGCGCTTACGGCTACGGGCTACATGGATCTTTACAGAACAGGCAGACGCGGCGGAAAATGGTATGATACGGTAATGTCAAGGCGCGATATTCTGTGGCAAGCGTTGCTTGCGGAATGCTTTGAGGGCAAGAGCGAATACATAGATAAAATAATAGATTTGGTATGGGCTGTATGCGAAGAGACGTCGTGGGTAATTCCGCCGCATAACAATCATATGCACAACCATATGCTTTCGGGGGTCAACAAAAATGCGCTTCCCGATATACTCGATTATAATTTTATAGACCTTTATTCGGGAATCACGGCGACTATTTTGGGCTGGGTGTATTATTTTCTCAAAGACCGTCTTGATAAAGAAACGGTTCTTGTTTCCAAGAGAATCGAAATCGAGATAACGAAAAAGATAATCATTCCTTTCATGACGCATGACGATATGACGTGGTTCGGATTTTACGGTCATAAAATAAACAATTGGAATCCGTGGATAATGTCAAGCATAATTCCCGTATGCCTCATTGTAATCAAGGACGAGGATTTAAGGCTTGAATTTATGTCGAGAGCACTTGAAAAGTTCGATATATACGTGAATAATTGCGCTCCTGACGGCGGAAGTGACGAAGGACCGGGATATTGGAACGTAGGGGGCGGCGCGTGTCTTGACGTGTTTGAGATAATAAATGACGCCACGAGCGGAAAAATAAATCTGCTTAAAACCGATTTTGCGCGCAATGTTTCCGAATACATTGCTCACGCGAATATGACGGGCAATCTTTATGCAAACTTCGGGGACAACGGTATGCACTATTCGGTAGGATACTATGCTTACAGATATGCAAAGCTTTGCAACTCGGATTACCTGATGTCGTATGCACTCTCAAAGCCCAATGTCAAGGTATGCCCGAATCTTGACACTAATACGACGTACAGACACCTTAAATGTCTGTTTGAATACGGCGACGTGCTAAGCGAAAAACAGACTGAATTTGTTCATAAGGACGTATGGCTCCCCGATACGGAGCATTTGTACGTCAATTCTTCTGACGGGGAAGTTGCTTTGGCGGCAAAATTCGGCTACAATAATGAAAGCCATAATCACAATGACATCGGAACGTTTATATACTGCGTTGACGGCGAGGCTGCTTTGTGTGACCCGGGCAGTCCTGTGTATTCGGATAAAACATTTTCTCCGCAAAGATATGAAATATGGGTATGCACGTCCGCGGCACATTGCTGTGCAGAAATAAACGGATTTGACCAGCACAACGGCGATGAATTCAAGTCGAAAATATTGCAGCAGTCAATGGACGATAAATGCGTTATGCTTAAGGCAGAGCTTAAAAAGGCTTATGAAGAAGAGGCGGGGATTGCTCATTACACAAGAGAATTTGTTTTTGATAAGCTTAACGGTGAGCTTTCGGTAACGGATGATATTGAGCTTTATGAGGCTTCGGATAATCTGAGCGTACATTATATTACGGCAAGAGATGTTTTTGCGGGAAATGATAAAGCCGTAATTTCGCTTCTGAACGGCAAGAAGGTGGAGCTTTCGTGCAATGACGGGTATTATGCGTTAACGGATGAACACTATTTTGAAGAAGGTCATCTGCGTGATGCGTGGAAGAGTGATTACTGCAAACGGATATTGTTCAAGCCGAAAGCAAAATCAAAACATCATACGATAAAGGTAAAGATTAAATATTATTGCGAAGACTGAAAATTTATTCTGTGATTTTGAGAGAATTATGACGGTGTTACTGCCGCATTAAAAGGTATGTAACGTATTTATATACAAAAGAAAGGGTATAGTAATGTTAGAAAAATATTATGATGCAAAAGAAACGGCGAAGGTACTGCTTTCGAGGGAAGAATACAGACCTTTCCCCAAATATGAGGACAGAGATGCGTGGGCAAAGGTTTGCCCGGCTATGAGGGAGCAATACCTCAGCCCTGAGTTCAAGAAAAGAATAATGGATTTCCAGACGAGCGCACTTACTGCAACTGCGTACATGGAAAGATACCGCACAAACGGAAACGGCCACGACAAGTGGAGCCCGATAGTACAGCCGCGCAGAGATTTTTTGTGGGATGCAGTTCTTGCGGAGTGCTTTGAGGGCAAAGGCGAATACATAGACAAAATAATAGATATTTTGTGGGCGATTTGCGAGGAGACGGCGTGGATCACTCCTGCGCACATAAATCATATGCACAATCATATGTACACGGGCATATTGAAAAACGCGCTTCCGGATGTTACGGAATACAACTTCATAGACCTCTATGCGGGAATATGCGGCGGCGTACTCGGCTGGACGTATTATTTCCTTAAGGATAGGCTTGATAAGGAATCGCCTCTTATAGCAAGGCGCATCGAGGTAGAGCTTTACAAAAAGATAATTATTCCGTTCATGACGCATGATGACCTTACGTGGTTCGGCTTCCACGGTCACAAGATAAACAATTGGAATCCGTGGATACTTTCGAGCATAGTTCCTGCCGGACTTACTGTCATAAAAGACGAGGAATACAGAATTGAATTCATGGCGAGAGCATTGGAGAAGTTTGATATATACGTAAAGAACTGCGCTCCCGACGGTGCAAGCGACGAGGGCCCGGGATATTGGAATGTAGGCGGCGGCGCGTGCCTTGATATGTTTGATTTGATTGAAGATGCAACGGGCGGAAAGCTTCAGCTGCTTAATACGGATTTTGCACGCAATGTAGGCGAATATATTGCTCATGCAAATATGACGGGAACGCTGTATGCAAACTTTGCCGACGGCGGAATGCAGCAGTCACCCGGATATTTCGCTTATCGCTATGCAAAACGCACAGGCTCCGAATATCTTAAAGAATTTGCTCTTTCGCGCACAAACGTAAAGGATCGTCCTGCGATAAATATAGTATCGATGTACAGAAACCTCAAATGCCTGTTTGAGTACGCTGATATATTGGACGAAAAGCCGACAACATTTGTTCATAAGGACGTATGGCTCCCCGATTCACAGCATCTTTATGTCAGAAGCAACGATGAGAGAGTATCGCTTGCGGCAAAGGGCGGCTACAATAACGAGAGCCATAATCATAACGACCTCGGCTCGTTTATATACTGCCTTGACGGAGCACCTGCAATATATGACCTCGGCGGACTTGAATATACTGCAAAGGCATTTTCTCCGTTCAGATACGATTTCTGGATAGTGCAGTCGACATCGCATAATTGCGCAAGAATAGGCAAATTCCAGGAGCATGACGGCGATATGTACAAGGCACGTGAGGTAGAGCATAAGCTTGATGACAAGCGTGTTCTGCTTAAGCTTGAATTGAAAAATGCTTATGAAGAGGAAGCAGGCATAAGGTCATATGTAAGAACGCTTGATTTTGATAAGGAAACGGGCAAGCTTGCAATCACGGACGACATAAGCCTTGAAAATGCCGCAGACGCAGATGTACACTTCCTGACGAAAAATGCCGTTGAGGTACACGAGGGCAGTGTGGATATTATTATGGCAAACGGCCGCAGAGTGAATATTGCTTGCGAGGGAGAAATATCTCTTGAAAGACATTACAATATAAGTCAGGATGAGGCTCATTTTATGAGCGATGAGGCAGTTCTTCCGGACGGCACAAAGTGCGGCTGTACGAGAATTGTGTTTACATTTAAGGAACCACAGCTGAGGCGCACAATAAGGACCGAGATTACTCATGACTGAGAGTGCTTTGACGGATAATAAAGAAAGGTTACGGTTATGTTAGAAAAATATTATAATGCAAAAGAAGTGGCAAAGGTACTGCTTTCAAGGAAAGAATACAAGCCATTCCCAAAGTATGAGGACAGAGACGCGTGGGCTAAGGTTTACCCGAAGCTGAGAGAGCAGTATTTTGATCCGAAGTTCAAAAAGAGAATAATGGATTTTGATACTACGGCTCTTACTGCCACCGCTTATATGGAGTGGTACAGAACCAAAGGCAAAGGCGATGATAAATGGGGCAAGATTACACAGTCGCGCCGCGATTTTCTGTGGGACGCCGTTCTTGCGGAGTGCTTTGAGGGCAAAGGTGAATACATAGATAAAATAATAGATATTTTGTGGGCAATTTGCGAGGAGACAACATGGATTCCTCCCGCACACATAAATCATATGCACAATCATATGTATACGGGCATAATGAAGAATGCGCTTCCCGATGTTACGGAACACAATTTCATAGACATTTATTCGGCAATATGCGGCGGCGTGCTCGGCTGGACGTATTATTTCCTTAAGGACAGGCTCGATGAGGAATCTCCGCTTTTAGCAAAGAGAATCGAGGTAGAGCTTTACAAGAAAATAATAATTCCGTTCATGACGCATGACGACCTTACATGGTTCGGATTTTACGGTCATAAGATAAACAACTGGAATACGTGGATACTTTCAAGCATAATCCCTGCCTGCCTTACTGTCATAAAGGATGAGGAATACAGAATTGAATTCATGGCGAGAGCATTGGAGAAGTTTGATATATACGTAAATTACTGTGCTCCCGACGGCGCAAGCGATGAGGGACCCGGATATTGGACTGTCGGAGGCGCCGAATGCCTCGATTTATTTGAAATCATAGAGGATGCAACTGACGGCAAAATTCAACTGCTCAGCACTCCGTTTGCGCGTAATTTGGGCGAATATATAGCTCACGCGAATATGACGGGAGATTTGTATGCAAACTTTGCAGACAGCGAAATGAAGCAGTCACCGGGATATTTTACATACTATTACGCAGGCAAAACAGGCTCCGAATATCTTAAGGAGTTTGCACTCTCACGCAGTAACGTAAATAACTGCCCGACAATAAATATTGTTTCCATGTACAGAAGCCTGAAGCTGTTGTTTGAATATGACGATATTCATCAGGAGAAGCCGACAACATTTGTTCATAAGGATGTATGGCTCCCCGATTCACAGCATCTTTACGTCAGAAGCAACGATGAGAGAGTATCGCTTGCGGCAAAGGGCGGCTACAATAACG
>CAMEIT010000031.1 GCA_945918795.1 uncultured Clostridia bacterium
TTGACGGTGCGCCTGCAATATATGACCTCGGCGGACTTGAATATACGGCAAAGGCGTTTTCTCCGTTCAGATACGATTTCTGGATAGTGCAGTCAACAGCGCATAACTGTGCGAGAATAGGCAAATTCCAGGAGCATAACGGAGATATGTACAAAGCCCTCGAGGTAGAGCATAAGCTTGATGACAAGCGCGTTCTGCTTAAGCTTGAGCTGAAAAAGGCTTATGAGGAGGAAGCCGGCATAAGGTCGTATGTGAGAACATTTGATCTTGACAAGGAAACGGGCAAGCTTGTCATTATGGACGACATAAGCCTTGAGAACGCCGCAGACGCAGATGTACACTTCCTGACGCGAAATGATGTTGAAGTTCACGAGGGCAGTGTGGATATTATCATGGCAGACGGCCATAGAGTGAAAATTGCTTGCGAGGGAGAAATATCTCTTGAAAGACATTACAACATGAGACGTGATGAGGAGCATTTTATGAGCGATGCAAAAGTTCTCCCGGACGGCAGAAAGTGCGACTGCACGAGAATTGTGTTTACATTCAAGGCACCACAGCTCAAGCGCACAATAACAACCGAGATCACTCATGACTGATGACATTTTGAATAATAAAACAGAAAGGGTATAATGATGTTAGAGAAATATTACGATGCCAAGGTAATGGCAAAGCTTCTTCTCCCGAGAGAGGAATACAAGCCGTTCCCGAAATATAAGGACAGAGACGCATGGGCAAAGGTTTACCCGAAGCTGAGAGCGCAGTATCTTGATCCGAAGTTCAAAAAGAGAATAATGGATTTTGATACGCCTGCTCTTACTGCTACCGCTTATATGGAGTGGTACAGAACAAACGGCAACGGCGAGGACAAATGGAGTCCGATAACACAGCCGCGCCGCGATTTTCTGTGGGACGCAGTTCTTGCGGAGTGCTTTGAGGGCAATGGCGAATACATAGATAAAATAATAGATATTTTGTGGGCAATATGCGAGGAAACCTCCTGGGTACCGCCGGGCAGTAATAATCATATGCACAATCATATGTATACGGGCGTGCTGAAAAACGCGCTCAGAGATGTCACGGAATACAATTTCATAGACCTCTATGCGGGAATATGCGGAGGCGTGCTCGGCTGGACGTATTATTTCCTTAAGGACAGGCTCGACGAGGAATCTCCGCTTTTGGCAAAGAGAATCGAAGTGGAGCTTTACAAGAAAATAATAATTCCGTTCATGACGCATGACGACCTTACGTGGTTCGGATTTTACGGTCATAAGATAAACAACTGGAATCCGTGGATACTTTCGAGCATAATCCCTGCCGGACTTACCGTAATCAAGGATGAAGAGTACAGAGCGGAGTTTATGGCGCGGGCTATGGAAAAGTTCGATATATACGTTAAAAACTGCGCTCCCGACGGCGGAAGCGACGAGGGCCCGGCATATTGGAACGTAGGCGGTGCCGAGTGCCTTGATGTATTTGAAATCATAGAGGACGCAACGGGCGGCAAAATTCAACTGCTCAATACCGAGTTTGCACGCAATTTGGGCGAATATATAGCTCACGCGAATATGACGGGAGATCTGTATGCAAACTTTGCAGACAGCGGAATGCACCAGAGCCCGGGATATTTCACATACTATTACGCAGGCAAGACGGGTTCGGAGTATCTTAAAGAGTTTGCTTTGTCACGCAATAACATAAAGAGCTGCCCGGCAATAAATATTGTTTCAATGTACAGAAATCTGAAAATGCTGTTTGAATATGACGACGTGCCTCAGGACAAGCCCACTGAATTTGTTCATAGGGACGTATGGCTTCCCGATTCACAGCATTTGTACGTAAGAACAAAGGATAACAGAGTATCTCTTGCGGTAAAGGGCGGCTACAATAACGAAAGTCATAATCACAATGACCTCGGCTCCTTCATATACTGTATTGACGGGGACGCGGCGATAAACGACCTCGGCGGTTTGAGCTATACGGCAAGAGCATTTTCACCGTTCAGATATAATTTCTGGATAGTTCAGTCAACAGCGCACAACTGTGTAAGAATAGGGAAATATCAACAGCATGACGGCGATATGTACAAAGCACGCGAGGTGGAGCATATGCTCGGCGAGGAAAGAGTATCACTCAAGCTCGAGCTCAAAAAGGCTTACGAGGAAGAAGCGGGAATCAGAACGTATACGAGAGCGTTTGATTTTGACAAGCTTACGGGAAAGCTTGAAATCACGGATGATATTTTGCTTGAAAATGCCGCAGATGCAGACGTACATTTCGTGACGGTACACAAGGTTGAGGTCAGTGATAACAGCGTGTATATTGTCATGAAGAACGGGCGCAAGGTTAAAATATCGTGTGCAGGCGGAGAAATATCTATTGAAAGACATTATAACATGACAAGAGAGTTTGAGCATTTTATGACGGACGAGGAAGTATTAAAGGACGGCACAAAGTGCGACTGCACAAGAATAGTATTCACATTCGGCGAACCCGTATGCCACCGCATAATAAAGACGGAAATAACGCACGATTGATTTTTGATATTGATATGCAGTGAAAGGCTATGCCGTGTATGATTTTATATGCGGCACAGCCCTTTTGGGCTAAAAAAAGAGTATGTTGAATATTTGAGGACGGAGTTTATATGGAATTTATTTCGGATATAGTAAATCACTTAAATGAATTTAATACGGCGTCGGTTTTATTCAGGCTTACTCTTGCCGTAATATGCGGCGGACTTATAGGCATTGAACGAGGAAGAAAACACCGCCCGGCAGGCTTCAGAACGTATATGCTCGTTTGCCTCGGCGCGGCTCTTACAATGCTTATAAGTCAGTATGTAACATATACACTCAATCAGAGCACAGATATAACGCGCCTGGGAGCACAGGTAATAAACGGTATAGGCTTTCTCGGCGCAGGAACAATAATTGTCACAAGACGTCAGCAGGTAAAGGGGCTTACGACTGCCGCAGGGCTTTGGGCGTCGGCTTGTATGGGAATTGCTATCGGAGCGGGCTTTTATGTAGGTGCGCTTACGGTATGCGTGCTGATTATTATTGTGCTTATTGTGCTCTCAAAGCTTGAAGTTAAAATAATGACGGCGGCAAGGAATATGACTCTTTCGGTCGGATATACACAAAGTGATGATATAGTCGTGATAATAGACAAAATAAAGAGTCTCGGAGTACGCATAATAGATGTGGAAATAGTCAAGCTTAACACGGACGGCAATTTTTCGCTCAGTGCCGTTTTCTATGTTTCACTGCCGAAAAAATATAAGCATACCGATTTGATAGAGCAGCTGGCAGGCATCAACGGCGTCAATCTTGTTGAAGAGCTTTAACGGGAGGCGCTTGGTATGGATATAAATAACTTGACTGAGTTTTTTAACAATTACAACATATCGGTTATATTAAGGCTCGTGACGGCTGTATTTGTAGGCAGTGTTATAGGAATGGAGCGCGAACATAAGCATAGACCTGCAGGCTTCAGAACGCATATACTTATATGCCTCGGCTCTGCGCTTACGGCTTTGACGGGGCAGTTCTTGTGTACTGAGTTCGGCACTGATACAGCATTGCTTGATTGGTCGTGCGATCCTTTGCGTCTTTCGGCTCAGGTCGTTGCCGGCATAGGCTTTATAGGTGCAGGCTCTATTATAGTCACAAAGCGCTCGCAGGTAAAGGGGATTACGACTGCCGCAGGCTTGTGGACAACTGCCATATTGGGCATAGCAATAGGCGTCGGATTTTACAGCGCTGTTTTGTATGCAACCGTATTGATACTTGTTGCGGAAATTCTGCTTTCAAAGCTTGAATACGCATTGGCGGCAAAGGCAAGGCGTATAACGCTGTATGTTGAGTACGGAGAAAACATTAATATTGCGGCGGTAATGGATGTGATAAAAGTAAAAAACGTTAACATACTTGATATTGAGGTCGCAAAGACGGGAGATGCCGATGTAAAACGCACGAGCGCGATATTGACGTTGCAGTTTAACGGGAAATCGGTTTTCGAGGAGATAACAACTGAGCTTGCACGCATGAAGGGTATTTATTCGGTGCAGGAGCTGTAATATATTAAAAATTCCAAAGAAAGGACTGTTGCCTTTTGATAAAAAGGCATGAGTGATGAAAAATGAATAAGGTAAGGATTATTGTTGATTCGGCGGCTGATATGGAAGCTGAATTTGTCAGTGTCAAGGGGAATTATATTGTTCCGCTCAAAATAATATTCGGGTAAGAAGAATTTCTGGACGGTGTGACGTTAGACGGACAGCGTTTTTATGAAAAGCTTATAGAAAGTGACACTCTTCCGACAACATCGCAGGCTACTGTTATCGATTTCGAACAGGTATATAAAGAAGTATCAGATGCGGGCGATACGGCGGTCGTTATTACAATTTCATCAAAGCTTTCGGGAACGTATCAGAGCGCGTGCATTGCCGACGAGGACTACAAGGATAAAATACGTGTTGTTGACAGCTTGCAGGCGACAGTGGGCGAGCATATTCTTGCGGATTTGGCAGTCAGGCTTTCAGAGGAGGGCTTAAATGCGAATGAAATTGCCGACAGGCTTGAACAAAAGCGCGAGGATATATGCCTGATTGCACTGCTTGATACTCTTGAATATCTCAAAAAAGGCGGCAGAATTTCAAAAAGCGTTGCATTTGTGGGCGGCATATTGTCCATAAAACCGGTTATTTGCATAAAAAACGGAGAAGTCGTCATACTCGGCAAGGCAAAAGGCTCCAAAAACGGCAACAATATGCTCAATGAGTTTATTACAAAAGAGGGCGGCGTTGACTTTGCTATGCCGTACAGACTCGGATATACGGGCATAAGCGATTCTCTCCTTATGAAATACGTAAGAGATAACGCACATCTTTGGGAAAGTGAATCGGAAAATCTTCCCATAAGCATTGTGGGCAGTGCGATAGGCACTCATGCGGGTCCGGGTGCCATTGCGGTGGCGTTTTTCCGTAAATAACGATACAAAGCGGCAAAATGTGTCATGCATTGCAAATTTTTGCCGTTTTTTTATTCGGGATGTTGACATATTACGGATATATGCTATAATAGTGCATATATTGTTTGAATTGAAAAATAATTAATTTACATACAGAAAAGGTAAGCCTTTGCAGTGCAAAGGAACGGTGATTTTTATGATAGACTTAAAAGATGTTGCGGCAAAAGCAATATCATCTTCGATTAACGGTGTTTCTTATGAAACGGTATATGATCTTTTGGAGTTTCCGCCGGATGCAAAGCTCGGCGATGTTTCTCTGCCTTGCTTTAAGTTAAGCAAGACTATGCGCAAGGCTCCGCCTGTGATTGCAGGAGAGATATTGTCCCGGTTGGGGGATAATAATGAATTTTTCGACAAAACAGAGGCAGTGGGCGGTTATCTGAATTTCTTCATTTCACGAGACAAGTTTGCCGAAAGCGTTCTTGATGACGCGATAAATAACGAAAATTACGGTGGCTCCGATGTAGGCAAGGGCAAGACGGTCGTGCTTGATTATTCTTCGCCGAATATTGCAAAGCCGTTCCATATAGGGCATCTTCCGTCAACTGTTATAGGTAATTCCCTTTACAGAATATACGGCTATATGGGCTACAAGGCTATCGGAGTAAATCATCTCGGAGATTGGGGAACACAGTTCGGCACGATGATAGTTGCCTATAAGCGCTGGGGAAACAAGGCTGAAGTCGAAAAGGGCGGAGTGAAAGAACTCGTGCGCTTATATGTAAAGTTCCACCAAGAGGAAGAAAAGGAGCCATCGCTCAGAGATGAGGCGCGCTATTGGTTCAGTGAGCTTGAAAAGGGAAACGAAGAAGCTCGCAAGCTGTGGTCATGGTTCAAGAGCGTATCCTTGGAGGAATTCAAGAGAGTTTATAATATACTCGGCGTTGAATTTGACTATTATACGGGCGAAAGCTTTTATAATGACAAAATGGGCGCAGTTGTGGATGAACTGCGCGAAAAAGGCTTGCTCGTCAAGAGCGAGGGTGCCGATATAGTGGATCTTTCGGCATACGATATGCCGCCTTGCATAATCAGAAAGGCAGACGGCAGCACTCTTTATGCGACGCGCGACCTTGCGGCGGCATTTTACCGCAAAAAGACGTTTGATTTTGACAAGTGCATATATCTTACGGCGTCACAGCAGAATCTTCATTTTAAGCAGTGGTTCAAGGTTGTTGAGCTTATGGGCTATGATTGGGCAAAAAATCTTGTTCATGCACCGTTTGGCATGATAAGCCTCAGCAGTGGAGAATCCATGTCAACAAGGCACGGAGTTACGGTATGGCTTGATGATGTTCTTTCGCAGGCGGCTGCAAAAACTCTTGAAATAATCAAAGAAAAGAATCCAGATATGGAGAATATGGAATCCGTTGCACGGCAAATGGGCACAGGCGCGGTCATATTCGGTGCTTTGAGCACAAGCAGAATAAAGGACGTTGCATTTTCGTGGGACGACGTGCTTAATTTTGACGGCGAAACAGGTCCGTACGTGCAGTATACTCATGCAAGAGCGTGCAGTATACTCCGCAAGGCAGACACATCGCCTGAATTCAAAAAAATTACGAGTGACGCCGAGTACAGAGTTGTACGTCAGCTCTATGAATTCCCCGATAAGGTAAAGCTCGCAATGGAAACAAATGAACCCTCTGCCGTAACACGTTACATTATTGACCTTGCACAGGAGTTCAACAGATTTTACCATGATTGCCCTATCAACAGTGCAGAAGACGATGTAAAGAAAACAAGACTTGCCATTACACTTGCCGCAAAAAAGGTACTTTGCAAGGGACTTTGGCTCATAGGTCTTACTGCACCGGAAAGGGTATAATGACGGTTTAAGAAAGTTACGTAATTTGCTTTTGACAAAATCGTTTTGCAGTGATATAATTCAAATAATCAATAAACCGTTGAAGCGGAGATAACGGTGATGATGCTCCCACAGAGAGTCTGCGGCGCTGAGAGTCAGACGGAAAACAAGTCATCAAATGGACCGCTGAGGGTGCGGCGAAATTGCGGGTTACTGCCTGCAAGAGTATAGCGCAACGTGTGGGCATACGTAAGTTGCCGGGGATATGTATGTATTCCGCAAAGAGTACGGCATTCGCCGTAAATCAAGGTGGCACCGCGGATTTGGTATGACTCGTCCTTGACAGAATTAATATGATTCTGTCAAGGACTTTTTGTTTTAGCCGGAATCATTTATCAGATAAAATTTGAGAAAGGAAAATCTTTTTGACTGTGCGGTGTTTTGGCACAAATCGAGATTGTGTGGTGAGAGTTATGTTTTATCCGTCACGTGAAGAAATAAAAAAGGCGGCTGAATCCGGAAAATACAAAACTGCCCCGGTAAGCATGGAAATATTGTCGGACATAAAAACGCCTATGGAAGTGCTCAGAATATTGAAAAACGTTTCCGAGCATTGCTATATGCTTGAATCGATTTCAGATAATGAAAAGTGGGGACGGTACACTTTTCTGGGTTATGACCCCAAGCTGGAAATCACCTGCTTAAACGGAAATATGAAAATAGGCGGACTTTCTTTTGAAACAAAGGATCCTCAAAAATATATAAATCAGATTCTTGACGGCAACAAGAGCGCAGTGTTTGAAGGACTGCCGACATTTACGGGCGGACTTGTGGGATATTTTTCTTACGATTACATCAAATATGCAGAGCCGTCGCTTGATCTGGACGCAAAGGATACGGAGGGCTTTAAGGACGTTGACCTCATGCTGTTTGATAAGGTTATTGCATTTGACAATTTCAGGCAGAAAATAATTCTGATTGTGAACATATCCCTTGAAAATCATGAAACGGAATATAACAGGGCAGTGCTTGAACTGAAAAACATGGCACAGCTGATTCGCTCGGGCGAGCCGAAGGAGGATGAGGGCGGCAGACTTAAATCCGATCTGAAAGCGCTTTTTGATAAAGACGAATACTGCTCGATGGTTGAGCGGGCAAAGCATTACATAAAAGAAGGCGATATATTTCAGATAGTGCTCTCAAACCGCCTCGAAGCGGAATACGAAGGAACTCTGCTCAATACGTACCGCATATTGCGAACCGTAAATCCGTCTCCTTATATGTTCTACTTTTCAGGCTCTGACATGGAAGTCGCAGGCGCATCGCCCGAAACGCTTGTAAAGCTTGAAAACGGAATACTGCATACATTTCCGCTTGCGGGTACTCGCCCGAGAGGAAAGAGCGAGGCGGAAGATAAACAGCTTGAAGAAGAGCTCTTGCAGGACCCGAAGGAGCTTGCGGAACACAATATGCTTGTTGACCTCGGAAGAAATGATCTCGGCAAAATAAGTAAATTCGGAAGCGTTGAGGTAGAAAAATATCATTGCGTGGAACGGTATTCGCACGTAATGCACATAGGCTCGACAGTGCGCGGAGTCATAGATGACGACAAGCGCGCAACGGCGGCGATAGACGCTGTTCTTCCGGCAGGTACGCTTTCGGGTGCGCCGAAAATAAGAGCTTGCGAATTGATAAATGAGCTTGAAAACAATAAAAGAGGCATTTATGGCGGAGCTGTGGGATACCTCGATTTTACGGGAAATCTTGATATGTGTATTGCGATAAGAATCGCGTATAAGAAAAACGGCAAGGTTTTTGTGCGCAGCGGCGCGGGCATTGTGGCAGATTCCGTGCCTGAAAAGGAATATCAGGAATGTATAAATAAAGCAGCGGCGGTTGTCAAAGCGCTTAAAATGGCTCAGGAGGCGGACATATGATTCTTTTGATTGATAATTACGACAGCTTTTCTTATAATCTGTATCAGCTTGTGGGAGCGATAAATCCCGATATAAAAGTAATCAGGAATGATGCGTTAAGTACAAATGAAATAGAGGCACTGAAGCCTGAGGCAATAATACTTTCTCCCGGACCGGGCAAGCCCGAGGATGCGGGCGTTTGCATAGATACTGTGAAAAGGCTTGGCAGTACTGTGCCGATTCTCGGCGTATGCTTGGGTCATCAGGCAATATGCACGGCTTTCGGAGCAACGGTTTCATACGCAAAGACGCTCATGCACGGCAAGCAATCAATGACAAAGCTTGATACAAAGTGCAGACTGTTTTATAACTGTCCCGAAACGGTGCCCGTTGCGAGATACCATTCACTTGCGGCTATTGAAAGCACGTTGCCTTTTGAGCTTTCGGTTACGGCAAGAGCGGATGACGGAGAAATTATGGCTGTTAAGCATATAAATTATGACATTTACGGGGTGCAGTTTCATCCCGAATCGATAATGACGCCGAACGGGCGGCAGATGTTGGAAAATTTTCTTGATATTGCAAAGGAGAATAAAAAATGATTAAAGAAGCTATTAAAAAAATCATTGACAAACAGGATTTGACTTTTGATGAAGCATACAGCGTTATGAATGAGATTATGAGCGGCGAGACGAATCCCATTCAGAATGCGGCTTTTCTTGCGGCTCTTTCAACAAAGAGCACCAAAGCGGAAACGATAGACGAAATATCGGGTTGTGCCGCGGCAATGAGGTCGCACGCGCTTAAGGTTGAGCATGATATGGACGTTATGGAAATAGTCGGTACGGGCGGCGACGGCGCGCAAAGCTTTAATATTTCAACGACGTCGGCATTTGTTGCAGCGGCAGGCGGCGTTAAGATTGCAAAGCACGGCAACAGAGCGGCATCCTCAAAATGCGGCACTGCGGATTGCCTTGAAGCGTTGGGTGTGAATATAGATCAATCACCCGAAAAATGTGTTGAGCTTCTCGATTCTGTCGGAATGTGCTTCTTTTTCGCACAGAAATATCATACGTCAATGAAATACGTAGGCGGCATAAGAAAAGAACTCGGAATACGCACTGTATTCAATATTTTGGGACCGCTTACGAATCCTTCATCTCCGACGATGCAGCTTTTGGGCGTTTATGATAAATCGCTTGTTGAACCGCTTGCACGTGTTCTTGTAAGCCTCGGAGTAAAGAGAGGAATGGTTGTATACGGAGAGGATAAGCTCGATGAAATATCGGCAAGCGATGCTACATTTGTTTGCGAATTCAGAAACGGAGAGTACAAAAGCTATGAGATATGCCCGGAGGACTTCAAAATGGCAAGATGCACAAAGGATGAGCTTAAGGGCGGCACACCTGCGGAAAATGCCGCAATCACACGTTCTGTTTTGTCGGGTGAAAAGGGCGCAAAAAGGAATGCGGTTCTTCTGAATGCAGGCGCGGTGCTTTATATTGCAGGCAAAGCGGAAAGTATGGCTGACGGGGTAAAGCTGGCAGGAGAGCTTATTGATTCGGGTAAAGCGACGAATGTGCTCGAGCGTTTTGTTGCCGAATCTGTGTGAGGAGTTATTATGCAGACAATATTGGATATGATTGCCGAGTACGCAAGAAAAAGAGTTGAAAAAGATAAAGCGGAAATGTCTCTTGAAGAGGTAAAAAGTGCGTGCGTGAGCCTCGGGAAAGCTCGGGGAGATGAGTTCTTGCTCGCACTGAAAAAGCCCGGTGTCAGCTTTATATGCGAAGTGAAAAAAGCATCGCCGTCAAAAGGCGTCATATCCGAGGAATTCCCGTATTTGGATATTGCACGCGAATATGAGGAGGCAGGTGCGGACTGTATTTCGTGTCTTACGGAACCGAAGTGGTTTTGCGGCTCGGATAAAATATTCAGAGAAATACGCGCCGAGGTAAAAATACCTATGCTGAGGAAGGACTTTGTTGTAGACGAGTATCAGATTTATCAGGCGCGGCTCATGGGAGCAAATGCCGTACTGCTCATATGCGCTCTGACTGATGACGACAGATTAAAAAAATATATTGAAATATGCCGAAGTCTTGGATTGGCGGCCGTTGTGGAGGCACATGATGAAACAGAAATAGAAAGCGCGGTTCAAGCAGGCGCTGCCATAATAGGCGTCAACAACAGAAACCTGAAGGATTTTTCCGTTGATATTGGCAACAGCGCAAGGCTGCGTTCGCTTGTCCCGGAGGGTACGGTATTTATTGCCGAAAGCGGCATTAAAACGCCGGCGGATATTGAAGTGCTCAGGCAGAACAGAATTGATGCTGTTTTGATCGGAGAAACACTCATGCGTGCGGAAAATAAAAAAGAAGCATTGAGGACGCTTAAAGGAGAAATATGAAGAAAATCAAGATATGCGGCTTATCGCGCATGGCGGATATAGAGGCTGTAAATGCAGTTAAACCCGAATATTGCGGATTTGTAATAGATTTTCCGAAAAGCAAACGCAATGTGGACAAAGAAACGGTTAAAAAGCTCAGTGCGGCGCTTGAGCGTGAAATTGTTCCTGTAGGAGTGTTTGTTGACAAATCACCTGAGGATGTTGCCTTACTGCTTAACAGCTCCGTTATATTGGCAGCACAGCTTCACGGGAGCGAGGATAACGAATATATAAAGAGACTGAGGTCTTTAACCGATAAGGAAATATGGCAGGCGTTCAGGATAACATCGCGCAAAGATATAGAAAAAGCATATAATAGCAAGGCCGACTTTGTCCTGCTTGACGCAGGGCAAGGCTGCGGCGAGAGCTTTGATTGGAGCCTTTTGCATGGATTTGACAGAAGCTTTGCACTTGCGGGCGGATTGAATACAGGGAATTTGGCGGAAGCACTTCAAACAGATGCGGAGTTGCTGGATGTTTCGGGCGGCGTGGAAACAAACGGTGTTAAGGATGATGCAAAAATAAGAGAATTTGTTGATACGGTAAGAAAGAAATAAATAAGAAAGGTGTTATTGATTATATGGAAAAATCATCAGGACGATTCGGCGTGCATGGAGGACAGTATATTCCGGAAACATTGATGAATGCAGTCATTGAGCTTGAGCACGCTTATGAATATTATAAAAACGATACTGAATTTCAGGATGAGCTTACACGGCTTCTGAACGAGTATGCAGGCAGACCGAGCAGACTGTATTTTGCAAAGAAAATGACGGAGGATCTGGGCGGAGCAAAGATTTATCTCAAGCGTGAGGATCTGAATCATACAGGCTCACATAAAATAAACAACGTGCTCGGACAAGCACTTCTTGCTAAGAAAATGGGCAAAAAGCGTCTGATAGCGGAAACGGGAGCGGGTCAGCACGGCGTTGCGACGGCAACAGCGGCGGCGCTTATGAATATGGAATGTGTTGTATTCATGGGCAAGGAGGATACTCAAAGACAGGCGCTCAATGTATACCGTATGAAGCTTTTGGGGGCAAAGGTTGTGCCCGTTGAGACGGGTACGGCTACATTGAAGGACGCCGTGTCCGAGGCTATGCGCGAATGGACGAACAGAATAGACGATACGCATTACTGTCTCGGTTCCGTTATGGGGCCTCATCCGTTCCCGACGATAGTGCGTGATTTTCAGTCTGTAATATCAAAGGAAATAAAATCTCAGCTTTATGAAAAAGAAGGGCGGCTCCCCGATGCTGTCATTGCCTGCGTAGGAGGCGGAAGCAATGCAATGGGCGCGTTCTACCATTTTATAAACGATGAATCTGTGCGCCTTATAGGCTGTGAGGCGGCAGGTCGCGGAATCGATACGTTTGAAACGGCGGCGACTATAAATACAGGCCGCTTGGGAATATTTCACGGCATGAAATCTTATTTTTGTCAGGACGAATACGGTCAGATAGCTCCCGTGTACTCAATTTCGGCAGGCCTTGATTATCCGGGAATAGGTCCCGAGCACGCATGGCTTCACGATACAGGCAGAGCGGAATATGTGGCGATTACAGATGAGGAGTCTGTTTGCGCTTTTGAATATCTAAGCAAACAGGAGGGCATAATTCCGGCAATAGAATCCGCGCACGCTGTGGCGTATGCAATGAAGCTTGCTCCTGAGATGGGTAAGGACAAAATAATAGTTGTTAATATTTCGGGCAGAGGCGACAAGGACTGTGCCGCGATTGCAAGATACAGAGGTGAAAATATTTATGAGTAATATAAAAAACGCATTTAAGAACGGGAAAGCTTTTATACCTTTTGTTACGTGCGGCGACCCGGATATCAAAACGACAGAAGAAATCGTGCGAGCTATGGCTCAAAACGGAGCGGATTTAATAGAACTCGGAATACCGTTTTCCGACCCTACTGCCGAAGGCCCCGTAATACAAAGCGCAAATGTGCGTGCTCTTGCGGGTGGAATCACGACGGATAAAATATTTGATATGGTGTGCCGCATCAGAAAAGACGTGAAAACGCCTATGGTGTTTATGACGTATGCAAATGTTGTTTTTTCGTACGGTACGGAGAAATTTGCGGCAAAGGCGGCTGAAATCGGAATGGACGGAGTTATTCTGCCGGACGTGCCGTTTGAGGAAAAGGAGGAATTTGCCCCGACGTTTCGCAAATACGGACTTGACTTCATAAGCCTTATTGCTCCGACGTCACACAGCCGCATCCGAAAAATTGCCGCGGCGGCAGAGGGCTTTATGTACTGCGTATCTTCACTCGGAGTTACGGGCGTAAGACAGAATATAACAACAGATATAGGTGCCATGACAAAGCTTGTAAAGTCGGCTAATCCCGATATACCGTGCGCGGTAGGCTTCGGAATATCAACTCCGGAGCAGGCGGCAAATATGGCGCATTATGCAGACGGAGTCATAGTCGGCTCGGCTATCGTAAAGCTCGTAGGCAAATACGGCAAGGATGCGGCAGGGTACGTCGGTCAATACGTATCGGATATGAAAAAAGCGTTGTCGGCAAATTGAAAGCTTTTGGGACAGTTTTGCTTTGATGCAAAGCTGTTTTGTTTTAATAAGGCTTTTTACGGCATATATCGGTTGCGCTTATGGGATGATTTTCGGGAAATAAATCTTTTTTTGTCGAAAAAACAGAAAATACTCAGATTGGGTATTGTTTTTTCGGGCGTATATATGTTATAATTAAATTAATTTTTAAGGAAAGGTTATATAAACAATAAAATCAAACCTATCTAAACGGAGGTATATTTTGGAGGATATTCCTTTATCGGTGCTCATACCGATTCAGATATTGTTTATTGCGCTCAACGCATTTCTTTCGGTTCTTGAAGCGTCAATACAGTCTTTGAGCGACGGCAGAGTCCGCAAGCTTGCGGAGGAGGGCGACAAGGATGCCATTGATATGCTCAGCATAGAAAATATATATACGAAGCTTTCTGTTTCGGTAACATTTGCTTGCTGGGTCATAAATATTCTAAGCGGCGTGTTTGTCGTGTATCCTATCGCACAACGTGTGGCTCGCTTTTTTGTATCGCTTGGAGATGTGAGCGGCTTTGCGGGCGGACTTATTTATGTGCTCGCGGTATTGATTGTTGCACTGCTTATTGTATTTATTTCTTTGATTTTAGGAAACATTGTTCCCAAAAAGGTTTTTTTAAACATCAACAGCGGAAAGTCTGTAAAGTCGGGACAAAACTCCGCAAAGGGGCTGTATACGGCTTTCAAGCCCGTAATATTTCTTCTCATTAAGCTTTCGGATGCTGTTTCAAAGCTTTTCGGTGCGGCGTCTCAGGGCACTCATTCGGATATAACGGAGGATGAGATAATGATGATGGTGGATGCCGGAGAAGAAAAGGGAACTATCATGTCAAACGAAAAAGAAATGATAGAAAACGTGTTCAACTTCAGCACTACTACCGCCTCCGGAGTAATGACGCACAGAACAAATGTTACGGCATTGTGGATAGACGATTCCAAAGAAGATATAATAAAGACAATATCTCAGTCGGGTAAATCGAGATTCCCGGTATACGATGAGGATATAGATCACATTGTGGGAATACTTATTGCAAGAGACTATCTTCTGAATTCCTGCGAAGAAAATCCGAAGCCGTTTCGCGAACTGCTCAGACCCGCATATCTCGTGCCTGAAACAATACGTACCGATATTCTTTTCAAGGATATGCAACGCAATAATACGCATATGGCGGTTGTTGTGGACGAATACGGCGGCACAAGCGGAATAGTCACAATGGAAGATCTGCTTGAGGAGCTTGTCGGTAACATATATGACGAGTCCGATTCGCCCGCGGAACAAAACAGCATACAGAAGCTATCCGAAAACGTGTGGAGAGTTGCGGGAGATGTTGACCTGGAGACGCTTTCATCGGAGCTTATGATAACTTTTCCGGAGGATGTGGATTATGATACGGTGGGCGGACTTGTGTTCAGCTGTCTGTCATCGATACCGCCCGACGGAAGTCATCCCGAGGTGACGGTAAACGGTCTTTATATATATGTTGAAGAACTCAAAAACAGGCGCATAATCATGACGCGAATATCACTTATAATGGGTGTGGAGCCGCCAAAGGAAGCACCCGAACAGAATGATGATTGAATTGTGAATTACGACAACGCCGCGAAGCATTAACAAGAGCTTCGCGGCGTTTTTTATGTGATTTGTCATGAGAAAATTAATCGTCGCAAATTATTTTATAAATTGGCTTGACAATCGGTATAAAACAGTATATAATAGTATACAAAATGTATTAAATACACTGATTTTTACAAAAGGAAAAGGATAGGGTTTAATTATGCAACAACAAAAGAATTTATTTCCGATTGAAAGAAGAAAGAAAATTTTGGAAATTGTAGAGAAAGAGGGGAGAATTACCGTATGCGATATTCAACGTATCTTTCTTGTGGGGTATGAAACTGCCAAAAAGGATCTGGCAATGCTTGAAGAAGAAAATAAACTCAAACGTGTTTACGGTGGTGCAATATCACTTAACTTTTACCGGATTGATTTTTCAGAGTACGCACATGAACTGAATAACTTTTTTGTTACAGAAGAAATAACCAATGAAAAGGTTTATTTAGATCATTCAATCAGAAAAATATTAACCAATGATTTTTGGTTGATCCAAAATGATTATTTCACCAATTCTTTTAAAATAGCACAGGAAATTATTTCAAATAACCGGACTGTCGGACTGTTGGGAAGCACCTATGATTCTCAAGGTTACACATATAACTTGCCGGATAATAATGATAATTTTGATATTAGCTGCATTGCACTCTTTTATGATGACGAAAGTGCAACCTTATGGATAGATTCACAAATAAAATACGATTTCTTCTCCAAAATATTATCAAACAGTAAAAGCACACTTGTACTTACCGAAAGCAAGCACATTAAAAAAGAAGGCGCAGAGAACATGTTTGAGTTTCATTTAACGAATCTTAAGGAAGCTTTTCCATTAGCCTATTATACCGAAAATTGATTTTGCAATGATGTGTGCAGTTGAAACATTATACAACTCTTAATCAGCCGTTGACGAAAGTGCACGCTTGACTTTCCGATACTCATGGAAAATGATCTTCGTTTTGTTTGATACACTGTTTTTAGGTGATTGACATTGTATCACATTTTGAGGTCATTTTTTGTTTTAAATATATCTGTTCCAATTCAATGCGTTACAACAAATTTATCGTCGCAAATCATATTTTTGCTTATTGATTTTAACACAAGTATGTGTTATACTTTAACGTGAACAAGAATATTCCCGAGAGGATGAGCCATATGAACGTCGATCAGATTGCGATAAAATTCAAAGAAGACAAAGAGTTTATGAAAAACGTGGAGTGCTGGAAAGAAATACCGGCAAAAAGCGCCGAGTACGGCATTTTTCCCGAAGGCATAAACGAAAAGATAATAAATGCACTCTCCGACAAGGGAATACATAAGCTTTATACACACCAATCGGAAGCAATCAGCCATATTCTTGCAGGAGAGAACGTGACCGTTGTAACGCCTACCGCTTCCGGTAAGACTCTCTGCTACAATGTGCCTGTTCTGAACGCGGTGCTTTCCGACAGCTCGTCAAGAGCGCTCTACATATTTCCCACAAAAGCTTTGGCTCAGGACCAAATGTCGGAGCTGCACGAGCTTTCGGAGCTTATAGACGTAGACATAAAAAGCTTTACGTATGACGGCGATACACCCGTAAATGCGAGAAAAGCAGTGCGTCAGGCAGGGAATGTCATAATCACAAATCCGGATATGCTTCATTCGGGAATACTCCCCCAGCACACAAAATGGGTGGACTTCTTTGAAAATCTGAAATATGTTGTATTGGACGAGCTTCATATGTACGTAGGCGTGTTCGGCAGTAATGTATGCAACATAATCAGACGTTTGAAGAGACTGTGCGCATTTTACGGCTCAAAGCCGCAGTTTATATGCCTTTCGGCAACGATAGCAAATCCGGGCGAGCTTGCACGGAAAATTACAGGTGAGGAGTGTACCGTAATAAACAAAAGCGGTGCCCCGTCAGGCAAGCGTCATATAATTTTTTACAATCCGCCGATGATAGATAAAAAGCTTTTTATACGGCGTGATACAACGCTTCAGGCAAAAAGCATAGCGGAAACACTGCTGAAGAATAAAATACAGACGATAGTATTCATGCGCTCTCGAGTCGGCGTGGAGGTTATGCTCAGCACGCTTACTCAGAGCCTTTCCGAAAACAAAGCTTACGGCTCTGCAGACAGCATAAAAGCGTACAGAGGAGGTTACTTGCCCTCGGAAAGACGCGCAATAGAAAAAGGTCTGCGTTCGGGCGACGTGCTCGGCGTCATAAGCACAAATGCGCTTGAGCTCGGCATAGATATAGGCAGGCTCGATGCTTGCGTTATGTGCGGATATCCGGGCGGAATTGCAAATACATGGCAGCAGATAGGCAGAGCAGGCAGACGCAGGGAAACATCCATTGCAATACTTGTCGCTTCAAATAAGGCGCTTGACCAATATGTGCTTAAGCACCCTGATTATTTCTTTGAATCCTCTCCCGAAAACGGACTTGTGAACGGAGATAATTTGCAGATTCTTATGAGCCATGTGCAGTGCAGTCTTTTTGAGCTTCCGTTTAAGGACGGCGAGCTTTACGGCGGACAGGATATTTCGCCTATGCTTAACTATTTTGAAGAAAACGGCTCGGCACGTCATTCGGGAGGCAAATGGTATTGGATGACGGATTCATACCCCGCCTCGGCGCTCAATATAAGAAGCATATCAAACGATAATTTTATAATAATAGATATTACCGAACCGAAGCATACCGTAATAGGCGAAATGGACAGGTATTCCGTTCCCATGCTTTTGCACGAGCAGGCAATATATATGCACCAGGCTGTTCAGTATCAGGTGGAAAAGCTTGATTGGGATGACTGCAAAGCGTATGTAAGGCGCGTAAATGTTGATTACTATACGGACGCAGATATGAATGTGGAAGTAAAAATAATAGACGTTTATGAAAACAGCTCTTCCGGAGACGAGCATACGGGACTGTTTTTCGGGGAAGCAATGGTTATAAGCCAGACGACTATGTTCAAAAAAATGAAGCTTGATACACATGAAAATCTCGGCTGGGGCAAAATATTCCTTCCTCAGCTTGAAATGTACACTATGGCGTGCTGGATAACCATTCCGCAAAGCATATCTGATAAATTTGAAAAGGAAGAATTCAACGACGCACTCCTGGGAATAACGTATCTTCTCGGCAACATCACACCCGTATACCTCATGTCATCATCAAGCGATATAAATATAGTATATCATGTGCGCTCGCCTTTTACAAACAGACCGACTATATACATATACGATAATTATCAGGGCGGAATAGGCTTTTCGGAGAAGATATACCATTCATTCAGAGAGCTTTTATGTATGGCGTATGAGCATATAAAAACGTGCGGCTGTGACAAAGGCTGTCCGTCGTGCGTGGGACCGCTTTGGGAAAAGAAAATAAAGAAAAACTCACTCAAAATTATGGAGATGATTCTTGATGATTACCGATCTTCGGAGCAAGCTTGACAGGCTCGCAGTATCAAGCAGACCTGTGCGAAAAAAACACGATATATCATCGGCACTCGGCGGCGAGGTCATTTCGGTTGCAAAGGGCGGCTTCATAATAAAGCGTTCATCGTACAAAAACGGAACGTCATACGGAGGAGAGGTGCTTGAAGATATAGAGACTCTGTTCGGCTTGCCAGAAAAACTCGTATTTGTAGATACGGAAACGACGGGGCTGGGCTCGGTCGCGTGCCCTTTTCTTATAGGAGCGGCATATTACGAGAACGGCTCTTTGATGCTTGAACAATTATTTATGCGAGACGTTGATGACGAGGAGGCAGTGCTTGATTATGTTGTAAACAGATTTTCGGGCATGACTGTCGTTACATTCAACGGAAAATCATTTGATATTCCTCTCATAAAGGGCAGATGCACAATTAATTCGGTAAACGCCGATAACTTTGCCGAAAAACAAATCGATCTGCTGCACCTGTCGAGACGCATATGGAAAAAACGCCTTGAATCATGCCGCCTCGGAGCAATAGAGGAAGAAATACTCAAGTTCGCACGCAAAAATGATATAGACGGTAGCCTCATTCCGGAGCTTTACAAGAAGTATCTTCAGACGGGTTCACCCGAGGACATAATACAGATAGTTGAGCATAATGAAAAAGACGTTGTTTCAATGAGCGTTTTGTTGGCAAAGCTCATGAGGATAGAAAAGGACCCCGTAAATCAGCTCGACAATATTAAGGACGTAATGCACCTGGGAGAGTCGTATTTTAACCGTAAGCAGTACGACAAGGCCGAGGAGTGTCTTGAGGCTGTGATACATACGCATACGGATACGCTGACTTTATATGGTGCAATGAAATATCTCTCGCTTATATGCAAGCATAACAAGGACTGGGACAAGGCGACATATTATTGGTTCAAAATGGACAGAGTAAATATAGGTGCTGTTTTTCCGCTGATAGAGCTGGCAAAATATTATGAGCATACGGCAGGCGACATTGAAAAGGCGCTCAGCTGTGCCCAAAAGGCGAAGACGATAATATATAAGTCTAAAAACAAAGAACAAATGGCTGATATAGACATAAGGCTACGGCGTTTGAACAAAAAAGCCGGAAAAGATGAAAAATCAATTTAATTCGGAAATTATTGTGAAAGGAAACGATTGATCGATATGGGATTCAAAGTAAATTATAAAGGATTGCGCGGCTACTGCGAAATGGCAAAGGGCAACAAGACAGCCGCGGAAAAGGACCTGTCGTGGGCGTACGAAAACGGACTTGAAAAGCCCGCATATCTTACAGCGTACGGCGCACTGCTCATGCAGAAGAGGGATTATGAGAAATGTCTTGAAGTATATTTGCGTGCGCTCAAGAACACACAAGAAAGCTCGGGCTTTATGCCGGCAATAAAAGCGAGCATTATTACTTGCCGCTATAAATTGGGACAAAGCGAAAATGCACTTGAAGAAGCGGAAAATCTTTACAATGCGTATAAATCGAGCACGATATATATGCTTTACGGGTATCTGCTTATGAAGGCGGGAAGGCTTGAGGACGCGCTAAAGGTAAACCTCGAGGGCTATGAATATGATGAGGAGGACGCGGCGATATGCGACAATCTCGGTCAGACGTATTACCTCATGGGCGACAATGAGAATGCGAAAAAATATTTTGAAAAGGCGGTAAAAATAAAATACAATCTGCCTGATTCATGCTACTACCTTGCGGAAATTTATATTGCCGAGGACAACCTCAAAAGAGCATACGACCTGCTTGACGATGCAAAGGACGCGCCGTTCAGTGCGCTTACTACCGTCACAAGAGAGCAGATAACGGAAAAATACGAATATGTGGAGAAAATGCTCAAGACACATATAATATGAAAATCAAAAACGCTTCCGTACATGATAAGTGCGGAAGCGTTTGTTTTTCTTTTGCATAGCCGGAAAATACCGAGCTTATTTTTGCTTTTCAGGCTTTACCGTTGCAGCCGAGAACATCAACGATCTTGTGAGCAACCATACCCTTGATTGCGGCACGTGCAGGAGCAAGATATTGACGTGGGTCAAAATGCGACGGATTTTCTGCCATGTACTTACGGATAGCGGCAGTCATGGCAAGTCTGAGGTCGCTGTCTATGTTGATTTTGCATACTGCCATAGTAGCTGCCTTGCGGAGCATTTCTTCCGGTATACCGATAGCATCAGGCATTTTGCCGCCGTATTGGTTGATTATTTCAACAAATTCCGGAATAACGGAGCTTGCACCGTGAAGAACTATCGGGAAACCCGGCAGACGCTCGGAAACTTCCTGAAGAATATCGAATCTGAGCTGAGGCTTCTGACCCGGCTTGAATTTGTAAGCGCCGTGGCTTGTTCCGATTGCGATAGCGAGGCTGTCAACGCCTGTTCTCTCAACGAAGTCCTGAACTTCGGCAGGATTTGTGTAGCAGGAATCTTCTGCGGAAACATTTACCGCATCCTCAATGCCTGCCAGACGTCCGAGCTCACCCTCAACTGTTACGTTGTACTTGTGAGCGTAATCAACGACCTTTTTTGTCAAAGCAACGTTTTCCTCATAGCTGTAATGAGAACCGTCAATCATAACCGATGAGAAACCGCCGTCAATGCAGGCCTTGCACAGCTCAAACGAATCACCGTGGTCAAGATGAAGAGCAATCGGAAGATCCGTTTCGATGATAGCCGCTTCAACAAGCTTTGTGAGGTACGTATGGTTTGCATACTTGCGCGCTCCGGCTGATACCTGAAGAATTACAGGTGCGTTGAGTTCCTTTGCGGCTTCCGTGATACCTTGAATGATTTCCATGTTGTTTACATTGAAAGCACCGATTGCATAACCGCCCTCATATGCTTTTGCAAACATTTCTTTTGTATTAACAAGTGGCATAATATAAAAACCTTTCTTTTCCGTCGTTTTTTGTTTATATGGCGGAATATTATTTTATAAAATCATACGAAAATACACAGAATATATTTTCTGCATAGTATTATACCACACAATTCATAAAAATGTTTAAATTATGGAGTTAAAAGGTTTGAATTTTTATTAATATTCTGTTAATTTATTTTATATATTGCATTACAAGCTTTTTAATAAACTCCGAATACCTTTAACAATACAGCCAGAACGGCTGCCGACAATACTGCGATCGCGCCCCTTTTAAGTGCCTTTCTTTTTAAAAATATGACTTTCATTGATTTTGATTCCTTTCTTCGCACATTTTAATATAAAATATGCGCGACAAAAAATTTTTATGATGTTTAATTTTACTGTTTGCTGTACATAATAATAACCAAACTCCGAAAGATATAAACGAAAGGAAGTATTATTATGAAAAAGGTAATCAAATGCGGCACTGTACTGCTTGCCGCAAGTATATTTGCAAGTGCATATAAGGACGAAATAAAGCAATGTATATGCAATGCAAAGCAAATGATGGATAAAACCAAAAAGGCGGTGTGCAAAAAGCCCACGATAGTGCTTATGTATGATTCATCGCCGTGCAACTGCGAGGATGTTATGTGCGACGGTCAGCCGAGCCATGAAAACGATGAGGAGGCAAAGCAGGCGGCCCAAACAAAGGAGATTCCGTGCTGCTGCGGCTGTGACCTCGATGTGTACAAAAATCTTTTCAATAAATTTGCCGACGCGGCAAACAGCGAGTATATAGATACGAGCGTTGTTTGTCCTGTTGATGATGCAAAATGCAACAGCTATATAGACAGATTCGGAATAGAATATGTTCCGTCGGTTCTTCTTATAACTCCAAACGGCAATCTTATCGCAAAAATCGAAGCTCCCGAAAAAATGGAGGACGTTGAGAATATGCTCAACTGCTATTTGAGATAAGAGTGCGTTTACACTGCCACCGTATTCCCAAAAAAGTCCTTGACAATTCCGTAAAAATGATATATAATGATTTTGCTATGAACGGTGCAGAGTAGATTATGTATTCATTCACAGAGAGAGCCGCACGCTGAGAACGGTTCATGAGACGTATCGAATGCCGGCATCGGGAGCAAGGTCTTTTTAGATTCGGATTGTTCCGTTATAAACTTCCAAGAGGACGGCGTTGCCGTCAATTAGGGTGGAACCGCGGGTTTTGATTATTGACTCGTCCCTTATTTTTAAGGGACGGGTTTTTTATTTTGCCGGCGTCCGAAAAAACTTTATACGAAATTTTAACTGCTGAAATGCTATAAATACGGAGGAATAAATATGGTAAACATTAAACTAAAAGACGGCAGTGTCATTCAGACGGAAGAGGGACTTACCGTCAAGGAAATTGCCGAGAAATTGTCACACAATCTTGCAAAAATGGCTCTCGGAGCATCGGTTGACGGCAAAATAGTCGGCCTCACGCAGAAAATCGAATCGGACTGCGAACTGACTATTATTACTTTTGCTGACCCGGAGGGCAAACAGCTTTATTGGCATACATCATCTCACATAATGGCTCAGGCTGTAAAAAGACTCTATCCTACGGCAAAGCTCGCAATAGGTCCTGCAATCGCAAACGGCTTCTATTATGACTTCGATTTTGAAACGCCGCTTACCGCAGATGATTTTGCCAAAATCGAAAAGGAAATGAATAAGATCACGGCACAGAATTTCCCTATCGAGCGCTTTGAACTGCCCAGAGCAGAGGCTCTTGAGTTCATGAAGGACGAACCGTACAAGAAGGAGCTTATAGAAAATCTGCCTGATGACGCTGTTATTTCATTCTACAAGCAGGGCGAATTTACCGACCTGTGCGCAGGACCGCATCTTGCATCGACGGGAATGGTAAAGGTATTCAAGCTTCTTTCTCTTGCAGGCGCATATTGGCGCGGAGACGAAAAGAACAAGATGCTTCAGAGAGTTTATGCTATTTCATTCACAAAGCAGGACGAGCTTCAGGCATATCTTGATTTCATTGAGGACGCAAAACGCAGAGATCACAGAAAAATAGGTAAAGAGCTTGACCTTTTCGATATATACGACGAGGGCCCGGGATTCCCGTTCTTCCTGCCGAAGGGTATGATACTCAGAAATCAGCTTGAGGATTTCTGGCGTGAAGAGCACCGCAAAAACGGTTATCAGGAAATAAAGACGCCTATGATACTCAACAAGGAGCTTTGGTTGCGTTCGGGACACTGGGATCATTACAAAAACAATATGTATACGACTGTAATTGATGACCAGGACTTCGCAATAAAGCCTATGAACTGCCCGGGAGGTATGCTCGTTTTCAAGCGTAAGGTACATTCATACCGTGATCTCCCACAGCGTATGGCAGAGCTCGGACTTGTTCACAGACATGAAAAATCGGGTACTTTGCACGGGCTTATGAGAGTTCGCTGCTTCACTCAGGATGATGCTCATATATTCATGACCCCTGAGCAGATAGAGAGCGAAATTCTCGGCGTTATCAACATGATTGATAAATTTTACAGCGTATTCGGATTCAAATATAACATTGAGCTTTCAACTCGCCCGGAGGATTCTATGGGTAGCGATGAGGCATGGGAACAGGCTACGTCGGCTCTTAAAAATGCTCTCGAAGCTAACGGCAAACCGTACAAGATCAATGAAGGCGACGGTGCTTTCTACGGACCAAAGATCGACTTCCACCTTCAGGACTGCATAGGCAGAACATGGCAGTGCGGAACTATTCAGCTCGACTTCCAGATGCCTGAGCGTTTTGACTTGTCGTATATAGGCGCCGACGGCGAAAAGCATCGTCCGGTTATGATACACAGAGTTATTTTCGGCAGCATCGAACGCTTCATAGGCATACTTACGGAGCATTATGCAGGTGCTTTCCCGCTTTGGCTTGCACCGGTACAGGTAAGAGTGCTTTCAATAAACGAGCGCTGTGCCGATTACGTAAACGATGTATGCGCTAAGCTTGAAAGCGCGGGAATACGTGTTGAGAGCGATTTGAGAAACGAAAAGATTGGCTTTAAGATCAGAGAAGCACAGCTTCAGAAGATACCGTATATGCTTGTTGTAGGCGACAAGGAAGCACAGGAAAATAAGGTTGCTGTACGTTCACGTAAGTCTCAGAACAGCGTAGTTGTAGATGTGGATACATTTATTGCACAGGCTGTTCAGGAAATAGAACAAAAGCTTCAGTGATTTTGTTACTGCATAAAATATAAAGGAGAGCAATATGAGATTAAGATTGGGTATGATAAACGGTTGGGATGAAAAGGATTTCCAATATCTCGCAAAAAAAGACCTGCATTATGTTGAATACTGCGTCAACTATTACATTAACGCCGATGAATTTGCGGCTCAGGTACCGCAGATTAAAGAATGGTCCGAAAAGTACGATGTGAAAGTCGGCTCTATCGGACGCTGGGGCGAACAGATTCAGAATGAGGACGGAACAATGAATGAGGCTCTGTTCAAAAACCATTTCACGCTCATAGAAGCGGCAGGTAAGCTCGGTTGCCCCGTGTATAATTGCGGCGTGAATTACGTTGAAAAGAGATCGTTCGTTGATAACTGCGCTTTTGCTATCGATGCACTCAGAAAGCTCGTTGCTTTCGGCGCTGAACATGGCGTAAAGATCGCTGTTTATAATTGCTCGTGGTTTAACTTCATATATGAACCGAAGGTGTGGACTGTAATTCTTCCGGCTGTTCCAGGCCTCGGCATTAAGTATGATATATCTCATGCTATGGGTAGAGGTAGTGATTATATGGCTGAAATACTTGATTGGGCACAGTATTTCTATCACGTTCACCTTAAGGGCTGCCTCTACGTAAAGGGAGAACGCTATGATGATCCGCCTATGGGCCTTGATCAGGTTAATTGGGGAGCTTTCTTCTCAATGCTCTATACAAAGGGCTATAATGGTATGGTTTCCCTCGAACCGCATTCGAGCTATTGGCAGGGACCTCTCGGTGAATGGGGCGTTGACTTCTCTATTAATTACGCAAGACAGTTCATTATGCCTGATTCTTATGAGGAACATACCGAAAAAATATATGCTCCGTGATTCTTTCTCGGGGCTGCCGCCCCGTACCCCGCCAAGCCTTTGAAAAGGCTTGACCTAAACTTTAAAATACTTTGTAGCTGTCCGCAAGCGATGCCTATCGTAGTCATCGCTCGCGGACATTTAATTTTCTTTTCTTTTTAAGGGGGATATTCAGTATGTTTATGATTGCATTTTTGCAACAACAGATTTGCAGGAAATTAATTTTTATTCGCAGAAGAAAGAGAAGGCTCCCTCCGGGAGGGCGGCGTGCCGTATATTAACATTCTGCCGTAAAAAACTTAAATAAAGTCGCAAAAGTTAATGCTCATCTTGTCGCCATACTCTCGGCGGCAAGATGAGCAGATGCAAAGCAGTTTAAGTTTTCGGGTCCGCGTAATAATCTCGAAGAGATTATTACTGACTTCTTTCAAAAGTCCCCGAGAAAAAGTCACTCCTCAGAAGTTTCGAGGCACGTTTTAATATAGTCAGGCACGCCGGATTTCTGAATATCCAAAGCCGCGGCGAGTTCTTCGTACAGGATATTTTCGGCTTTTTTCATATATTTTTCATCGATCTGAGCGAGCTTTCTACCTGCTTTTATTGCGGCGCACTGTTTTTCATAAATTTTTTTAATAATTTTCATAAGCTCGAAGCAGTCATGCGAGTCCAGAAATGCCTGATAATAAATTTCGAGAGAGTGCGGATTTTTACATTCAAACTTATCGGCGGGCACATCGGGTATTTTGGAAATAAAGCTTATTGCCTCGCTTTTGGTCATGACAGGGCGCATGAATACGGAGGTATCCACGGGTGTCAATATTT
>CAMEIT010000032.1 GCA_945918795.1 uncultured Clostridia bacterium
GCTGAAGTTATTTGTGAATGTTTAGGTGTTGCACTTGCTTGACAATTTGCCGGGGGACCGCGTTAGCGGTGGAATGAGCCTGCGTTATAGTAAACCAAAACAGACTTAATTATCCCGCACTCTCCTTCAGTCATCTTCGACGACAGCTTCCTCCCGGAGGAAGCCTTCTTTTTGCCCATATTTGCGAATAAAAATAAATCTTACACTACAAATTAATCATTGCGAAATTGCAATTATACGGCACTTTTCCCTTAAAAAGAAAAGAAAATTAAATGGCAATCTGACTCGACGACCACCGGCGAGGCTGATTGCCAACTACAAAGTATTTTAAAGTTTCGGTCAAGCCTTTTCAAAGGCTTGCGGAGTGTGAGGCGGAGCCTCACGAAAATCTATGGCGGGGTGCGGGGCGGCAGCCCCGGAAGAGGGCTTGCGGAGTGTGAGGCGGAACCTCACGAAAAGAAAAAATCATGCGAGGAATTGGAGAGCCATTTTATATCCATCGAAGCCGAAGCCGACATAATGTTGCACGCAAGCCATACCTGCATAGGAGATCTGTCTAAAGCTTTCGCGTTTTGTGACATCGGAGATATGAACTTCGACAGCGGGCAAACCGACAGCTTTAAGTGCATCGAGAATTGCGACGCTTGTATGAGTATAAGCGGCGGGGTTAATAACGATACCGTCGAAAGTACCGAGTGCCTGTTGAATTTCATCTACTATTGCGCCCTCATGGTTAGACTGAAAGCATTTAACCTCGAGGTTCAATTCCTTTGCTGAGTCCTGAATAAAAGCGACAAGATCGGAATATGTTTTTTTACCGTAAATATCAGGCTCGCGAACGCCGAGCATATTGATATTGGGTCCGTTTATAACAAGAATTTTTTTCATGAATATAAGTATCCTTTTCAGATTGAAAGTTTTTGAATTATCTGTTCTGCGAGTAAGTCAGGTGCGGTATTGACTTTTACTTCAAAGTCAGCGCATTCCTTATATATGGGGAATCGTTTTTGATAGAGTGCCTTTATTTTTTCCGGATTTTGGGAAAGCGGCCTTCCGTCGGAAGCAAGCTCGTCTATATTGCGGTCAAGGAAGATTATAATACCGTTTTGCCTGAGAGCATCGATATTTTTTTGCCTCAAAATGACTCCTCCACCCGTTGCGATAACGCACGAGCTGAGACATCCGCATTCGCTTACGGCACTTTCCTCAAGCTCGCGGAAGAAATCCTCACCTTTTTGCGCGAATATTTCGGGTATGGAAGCACCGAATTTTTGTTCAATTACCGAATCCGTATCGAGAAAGCGTCTGTTGAGCTTGTCTGCGAGTATTTTGCCGAGAGTGCTTTTGCCGCAACCGGGCATTCCCACAAGAACGATATTCAGAGTTTGTTTTTGGAGGCTTTCGGTAATTTCCCGTATTTTCGATTCATCGATTTTATTGCCGGTAAATATTTCCGAGGATTTTTTTGCCTGAGCCGTGAGCATTGTGAGTCCGTTTGAGTACGGAATACCGAGTTTTTCCGCTTCGAGGAGGAGTGCTGTTTTGGCAGGATTATATATCAGGTCAAACACAAATTCGCACTTTGTGAAATCGGCAAGAGAAATAGGCGCTTGCCCGCAGTTCGGATACATTCCGACAGGCGTTGTGTTAACTATTATTTCAGCGTCAAAATGCTTTGAAATGTTGCCGTAATTATTTTCGCCTGTGCGTGAAATTACGGTTATTTCTTTTGCACACATATCACGAAGCACCGATATTGCCGTCAAAGACGCACCGCCGCTTCCGAGAATTATACATTTTTTGCCGCAAGGTGATATTTTGTTGTTGTCAAGCGTGTATTTGAAGCCGTAATAATCCGTGTTGTCGCCGTAAAGCGTGTTATCGGGCATTCTTTTCACGGTGTTAACCGAGCCGATTTTCTTTGCATCGTCGGAGAGCCTGTCAATGTACGGGATAACCGTCTTTTTATAGGGAATCGTGACGTTTATTCCGTTGAAATCGGCATTTTTCATAAAATCGCCGACTTCGTTTTCTTCCATTTCAAAGAGCTTGTATTCATAATCCGCAAGCTTTTTGTGGATTTGCGGTGAAAAGCTGTGTCCGAGTTTTTTGCCTATAAGTCCGTACATTACATTACCTCCGAATAACTGCCGAGATATGTGAAATCGGTAATATCGTTTTCAAGCTCGTTTAAGAGGCTTATTAATTCATCGGAATAAACCGAGCACTCAATATCAAAATAGAACATGAACTCAAAATCTCTGTCGGGAAGCGGCCTGCTTTCAATTTTAACGAGATTAATTCCCAAAGCGTAAAAACGCGAAATGACAGAATAGAGAGAGCCGGGAACGTGCGGAATTGTCATCATGAAGCTTGTTTTGGAGGCTCCGGGATAGATTTCGAGATTTTTTGATATGCAGATGAATCTTGTGTAATTGTTGGAATAATTCTGTATATCGGACGCTATTGCCGTAAGACCGTAAAGCTCGGCACACTTTGCCGATGCAATGGCTGCAATATCCGTTCTGTCGGACGATGCGACAAGCTTTGCCGCAACGGCTGTATTTGCGCAGATGTTGGCTTTGATTTTATTTTCGGATATGAAGTTGCTGCACTGATTTACAGCCTGTTCGTGAGAATATACCTCTTTTATATCTGCGAGTGACGTGCCTTTTTTGGCAAGCAGAGAATGGTCGACTTTGAGCCTTATACTTTTTACAACGTAAAATTTATTTTTGCGCATAAGGTCGTACACCTGATTTACAGAGCCTGCAGTGCTGTTTTCAAGAGGCAGTATTCCGTAATCGCAAAGACCCGAGCGCACAGCATGAAATACACCTTCAAAATTATTGAAGAACATTATTTCGGGCACATCGAATATTTTTTCGCAGGCTTGCTCCGAATAGGCACCCGAAACGCCCTGACATGCAACGACAGCACGTTTTGGAAATTGCTTTGATGTGTTTTCGAGAGCTTCCTTGATAGAGCTTGAAATCGATGCCGTTTTATTCATATATTTATGCTGATATGAACGCGACAGATTGAATATTGTCGTATACAATGCTCTTGTGTACACTTCAAGCTCTTGAGGTGATGCGTCTGAAACCTTAGCAAGAAGCTCGCGCTCTCTGTTTTTGTCGAGAACAGGCAAATTGTTTTCCTTTTTATACTTGGCGATTTCAAGGGATATGTTCATTCTTTTGCAGAACAGCTCCACAAGCTTTTCGTCCGTTTCGTTAATTTCATTTCTTAATTCGTTTATATCCATATCGTTTTCCGTTCCTGGCGCTTGTTTTGCGCAGACTTATTTTTTCGGGATTTACATGAGAAAATCAAGCATTGTTATTGCAGTTACCGCCTCAATTACGGGGACAGCTCTCGGCACTATGCAAGGGTCGTGTCTGCCGTGTATTTCAAGGGAATCGTTTGTTTTGGTTTTGAGATTTACTGTTTCCTGCTTTGACGCTATTGACGGGGTAGGCTTTATTGCCGCGCGGAATATGATAGGCATACCTGTTGTCATGCCGCCTAAAATTCCGCCGTTGTTGTTTGTTTTTGTTATAATATTTCCGCTTTCGTTATATGAGAATGCGTCATTGGCTGTGGAGCCTGTCATTTCGGTAATTGCAAAGCCTTTGCCGAATTCTATTCCTTTAACAGCCGGAATGCCGAAAATATTTGACGCAAGTCTGTTCTCAATTCCGTCAAACATGGGCTCGCCTATACCGGCAGGCATTCCGCATACGGCGCATTCAATAATGCCGCCTACCGAATCAAGGTTCATTCTTGCGTTTTCAATAACGTTTTTCATTCTTATTCCCGATTCATCATCAATTACGGGGAAATCCTTTGCGGCAATATTTGCATTGCTTATGTTTACGGCATCAAAAGGCGTATCCTTTTCATTTTGAATAGAATATATGTGAGCCGATATGCTAACACCGCGCATATTGAGCAGCTGAAGCATGAGAGCGCCTGCAAAGCACAAAGGTGCCGTAAGCCTTCCCGAGGAATGACCTCCGCCGCGAATATCGTTGAAGCCGTTTGTCTTGACGTAGTAGGGATAATCGGCGTGCGACGGACGCGGTTTTGCTTTAAGATCGGAGTAATCGGCAGAGCGCGTGTTTGTATTCCTTATTATTGCGCAAAGCGGCGCACCGCACGTAAAGCCATCCGCAAGCCCGGATACAATTTCAGGAGTATCCGCTTCCGAACGCGATGTTGAATATTTATTTTTGCCGGGAGCGCGTCTTTGCATAAAAGTGTTAACGGCATCCATATCAGGCTTGAATCCCGCGGGAAGTCCGTCTATCACGCACCCTATTGCTTCTGAATGCGATTGACCGAACACAGAAACCTTTATTTTATTACCTATCACAGATGACATTTATGTTACCTCCGAGACGTTTATAATCCTCAAAAAAAGCAGGATATGATTTGTTTGTACACTGTGCGCCCGAAATTGTAACGTTGCCCATACAGCGCTCGGCGCAAATTGCGGCAGACATTGCAATGCGGTGATCGTTGAAGCTTGAAACAGCACCGCCCATTAAAGCATTGTTTCCGCTGATCTCGAGGAAGTCTTTTCCTTCGCGGATGACTCCGCCCAAAGACGTTATTATCGAGCATACGGAAGCAAGCCTGTCGGATTCTTTTATTCTGAGGCGTTCCGCGTTGTAAATAAGTGTTTTGCCGGAAGCAAAAAGAGCCGTTACGGCAACTATCGGAACAAGATCGGGTATCTGTTCGGCGTTGACATTGACGGGGAATAGCTTTCCCGATGATGAAACAGATACGGTTTTTTCGTTACATATTACGTTTGCGCCCATTTCACGCAAAATATCGATTATTTTTTTGTCGCCCTGGAGCGACTCGGTATCGAGATTTGTTACCGTTACAGGATGCCCGATTGCACCCGAACAAAGCCAGAATGCGGCGTTTGACCAATCGCCGTCTGCACAAACAGAGCCGGGTGACACATAATGCTGGGATCCGTTGATGTAAAAGCAATTCTCGGTTTGCGATATTTTGATTCCGAATTTATTCAGTGTTGCAAGCGTCATATCGACATATGCTTTTGATTGGAGGGGAGAGGTCAATTCGATTTTACTGTTGCCCTCAACGAGTGGAAGTGCGAAAAGCAGTCCCGTTATAAATTGAGAGCTTACGCTTCCCGAGATTTTGAATTCTCCGCTTTTGAGCTTGCCATTGATTTTTATCGGAAACTCTTCGACAGGGGAAAACTCACAGCCGTTTTTGCTCATTTCGCGGCGCAATTCGTCAACAGGACGCTCGGGAAGTCTGCCCCTGCCGCAAAACTGAGTATTACCGCACAAAGCACTTGCAACAGGCATTAAAAAGCGGAGCGTTGAGCCGCTTTCGGCGCAGTCAAGGACAGCGCTTTTAACGCTCTTGACGGGATAAACGGTCACCGAAGAATCATTTATTTCAAATTCGGCACCGAGCGCTTTCAGACAGGTGATTGTTGCGTTTATATCGTCGGAAAAAGCGTTCAGCTTTACTGTCGTGGACTTGTCTGCAAGTGCGCACGCAATGAGAAGTCTGTGTGCGTCTGATTTTGATGAAACGGCAGTTATACTTCCGCCTAAAAGTGTGGGAGTGATTTCGACGATCATCAGTTCAGACCTTTCTGTATTATATCAAATATTTTCTCGGATTCAACCTTTTTAAGTATGCAATTACCTATTTCATCCGGAATTACGAGAGTTGTGAATTGACCGGAACGTTTTTTGTCGGAAAGCGTAACATCAAAAAGCTCTTGGGCGGAAAAATCGCATCCGATCGGAAGAGAATATTTATTAAGTGCCTTTTCTATATCGGGCGAAAAATCCTTTTTGCAAATGCCGCACTCATATGCACCCTTGGAAATTATCATCATTCCCGCGGCAACTGCACTGCCGTGAGGTATATCGTAATTACTGCATTTTTCGATTGCATGACCTATTGTGTGACCGAAATTGAGAAGCTGTCTTATTCCCGTATCGCGTTCGTCGTTCATGACAATATCTGCTTTAATGGAGACGCATTTTTCTATGACGTATTCGGCATTTTCGGAAATGGGATTTTTGCATATGAATTCAAACAGCTTTTTGTCCGCTATCATGCCGTATTTTATTATTTCTGCGCATCCGTCCGAAAAAGTGGAAGCTTTAAGTGTTTTGAGCATATTACAGTCGCATATAACGAGATTGGGCTGCCAGAACGCTCCTGCGAGATTTTTGCCCGAGTTGAGATTTACTGCCGTTTTGCCTCCGACAGATGAATCCACCATAGCAAGCAGTGTCGTCGGAACCTGTATAAAGCAAATTCCTCTTAAGAATACGGACGCGGCAAAGCCTGCTGTGTCGCCGACCACGCCGCCTCCGAGAGCGACTATCGCGTCGCTGCGCGTTATTTCATTTTCTCCGAGAAAATTGAGTATACTTGTCAGCGTCTGCATTGATTTTGATTTTTCTCCGTTGGGGAATACGTATTTTATTACCGTAAAACCGGCATTTTGCAGTATTCCGACAAAGCTCTCCCCATAGAGCGCGTCAACAATATCGTCTGTAATGACGGCGCATTTTTTTACGTTGGGGCAGGCTTGCAAAATAAACTCTCCGGAGTTTGCGATTATTCCGTCGCCGATAAGTATATCGTAGCTTTTTGATGCGTTTATATGAACAGTTTTCATGGAGCTTTTCCTTTATATATTGTGAATTGTTTAAGCGAAGCGAAGAAAATTATTTGTGCTTTACGCCGTCAATTTTTTCTTTTCTGTCGCTGCCTTCCTTAAGAAGCTCATAGAGCGTCTTTTCATCGGAAGTCTTGATTGCTTCGCTGTATTTTTTGAGGTTTTCTATAAGACCGTCTATTTCCGCTGCGAGGTTTTCCTTATTGCACAGGAAAAGTTCAGTCCACATAGCGGGATTGAGCTTTGCAACCCTCGTGAGATCCTGATAGCTGCCTGCCGAAAATCCGCTGTGAACCTCTGCTTCGGGGCTTTTTACGTATGCGTTTGATACGACGTGTGCAAGCTGAGAAGTATATGCGATTTTTTTGTCATGATCTTGTGCTGTTGTTGTTTTTATTACGGTAAAGCCGATTTTTGAGAAGAGATTTTTGAGCTGTTCAAGAAGTGCGATGTCAACATTTTTCGGCGGAACGAGAATCATTGATGCGTTATCGAACATATTCGGTTGTGAGTAATCAAATCCGGAGAAATGCAGACCTGCCATTGGATGAGCGCCTATAAACGTGAAGCCGTTTGCATCGGCAGTATCAAAGAGCTTTTGGCAAATTGCGCCTTTGATTCCGCAGGTATCGATTACGAGGGAACCTTTTTTAATTAATGATGCGTTTTGTGTAATGTAATCAACCGTTGCCTGAGGATACAATGCAACGATAAGCATATCGCATTCGGAAAGCATATCGCTTGTAAGCTCCTTGTCTATTGCGCCGAGGAGTTTTGCCTTAAGTACAACGCTTTTTACTATATCAGTACCGAAAACGGAATTGTCGGTATTGTATTTTATTGCTTTAGCTATGGAACCGCCTATAAGACCGAGTCCGACTATACCTATATTCATAATAATTACCAGAACCTTGAAAATCAAGGCTTTCCTTTCTTTTTGCTTACTTCAAAGAAATATTCGGGCTTAGCCTTAATTATTTTCAACGGTAACCGGTTTTTTGCCGATCGCGGGAAGTATTGCATTTACCGCCTTAACGACATCTGCAAATGCTTCGGGTGTGAGTGATTGCGGTCCGTCGCAAAGAGCCTTGGCAGGGTTGTTGTGTACCTCGATCATGAGTCCGTCTGCGCCGGCTGCTGCCGCTGCCATTGCCATAGGCTTAACAAGACGTGCAATGCCTGTTGCGTGGCTCGGGTCAACGATAACCGGAAGATGCGTCATGGTTCTGACAAATCAAGAGTATTTCTTGCAGCAGTCTCGAACGTTCTGATTCCTCTCTCGCAGAGGATTACTTTTTCATTGCCGCCTGCCATTATATATTCAGCGCTCATGAGTAATTCCTGGAGTGTGTTTGCAAGGCCTCTCTTGAGAAGAACCACTTTGTTTGTTTTACCGAGAGCCTTCAGAAGCTCGAAGTTTTGCATATTTCTTGCTCCGACTTGAACAACATCGACGTTTTCAAACAGCGGCAGGTGAGATGCGTCCATTATTTCCGTTACAATGGGCATTCCCGTTTGCTTTTTGGCTTCAAGCAGAAGCTCAAGACCTTCGCCTCTCATGCCCTGGAATGCGTAAGGCGATGTTCTCGGCTTGAATGCGCCGCCTCTGAGCAAATGTGCGCCTGCGGCTTTGACGGCTTTTGCAACAGCGGTTATCTGTTCGGGACTTTCAATTGAGCACGGACCTGCTATGAACTGAAAATCCCCGCCGCCGATCTTTATGCCGTTGATGTCAATTACAGTATCGTCGGGGTGGAATTTTCTGTTTGCGTTCTTGTACGGCTCGCTTATGCGTTTTACATTTTCAACAATATCAAGACCGCTTATGAGGTCTATGTCGACCTTGCTCGTATCACCGATGAGTCCGAGAATTGTCTGATACTGTCCGTCAACGGTGTGTACACCGAGTCCGAGGCTTTCAAGCCAATTAATGAGATTTTGCTTCTGTTCCTGTTCAGCATTGTTCTTAAGAATTACTACCATGTTATTTTAATCCTTTCGTATAAAAATTTTAATTTCTTTATAAAAAAATCCGCAGTCGTTATTCAACTGCGGAAATTATTATTCATATCTTTTATGGAGATTTTATAATTTCATTTTGCAGCCGAACACAAATAAACCTTATTTATAGAATAAATAAAGCCGTAAAAGTAATATTCGCTTGCAAAATAGACCTTTTTCATTTGTTTGAGTCTCCAAAATCTTTTATTACGCTGATATTATAATACAAATTTATTTTTTTGTCAACCGTTTTTTTGCTTTTTATTTGCGATATATACCGATTTCGTTGATTTTAATGCTAACATCCCAGCGGTCAAATACTTCCCAACCTATGTTTGTACCTGAAATCGAGCAGTCGTCAAGCTCGGTACCCATCATAAAGCCGTTCTCCTGAGCCTCTTCGAGAGCTTTTCTGACAAAAGGCAGAATGTTCAGCTCAAACTTGACAGGCCAGCCTTCCTTAACACTTCCTATGAATATATCGCTTGACGGGAGAGAGTATATGTAGTTCCCCGGACCGCCGGCAGTGTCCTGACCACTGTAACCTGCTCCGCCGTTTTTGGGTGGGCAATAGAGATTCAGTCCGAACCAAAGGAAATTGCCGTAGCCCTCGCTTTCGGGATTCGTGTCAACGATGTATATAAACCACGCAAACTGTGCATTGAGACCGTTTTCATTTGTACGTAAGTCGTCTGTGCTCTCAACGGTAAACTCGAGCTTTGCGGTAATGCTTTTTGCATCCTTAAAGCTGCTCAAGCTTGTGTCAACGGCTTGCTCCAAAAGAAGATGCGGCCATTCAGAAGGCGCAGTTGAAGGACTGACTTCAAAGTTATACGTCGAATCGAGCGAAAGCGTGACGGAGTGCGATTCTTTATCGATAGATACGCTCTTTTGCTTATCACTTATTTGATAGTGAGTATCGGTGTGTATCTCTTCGCGGTCGATCAGAGGGCAGTTGCTCCACGCCTGGGCAATTTTCCAAACACTCTCATTTTCTCCGTATTGTATTGTTTTTTGTACGAGTGCCCCGTCCACGGCGGCATCCATGCCGAGCAGATTAAAGCCGTTCTCAAAAGTACAGTCTTTGAGCAAATTTGTGCCCAATCTTTCCTCAATGCTCGGAGTCTGATAAGGCGGATATGTCGGCTTTACCGTTGCAGTCGGACTTATTGGGGGAGTAGGAGATACCTCTTCGGCATTTTCACCCAGACAGCCCGAAAAACACAGCATAATTACAAGCAGTAAAGGAATAATTCTTTTTTTCATATAATATTTATCCTTTCAGATAAAAAGTTTTTGTTATTTTATATTATAGCATCGAAGTACGGCATTTGTCAATGTACTCAAAATATTGTTTAAATGCTCTGCTATTGACATTTGCCGTCAATCTGTTATAATAATAAAAAACAAAATCAAGGACGAAATAATAAGAATGATCAAATTAGACAGAAATATTGTAAAAGATAAAATATATGCCTGCTGGCTCGGGAAAAATATAGGCGGTACAATGGGCGCTCCGTATGAGGGCGATTCTTCAATGCACGATATTACAGGTTTTTCAACCCCGAAAGGACAGGTGCTCCCAAATGATGACCTCGATTTACAGCTTGTCTGGCTTTGCGCAGTTGAAGATGCGGGACCTGCCGCACTCACGCCGCAGGTGCTCGGAGAATATTGGATGAGCCATATATATCCGCACTGGAATGAATACGGCATATGCAAAAACAATATGCGCATGGGCATTCTTCCGCCTATGTCGGGTGAGTACAATAATCCGTGGAAGCATTCAAACGGTGCATGGATAAGGACAGAGGTGTGGGCTTGCATGGCTCCGGGACGACCTGATATTGCAATCAAATACGCATGGATGGATGCGGCGGTAGACCACGGCACAGGCGAAGGAACGTATGCGGCTATGTTCGTGGCGGCGATTGAAGCATCGGCGTTCATAATAAGAGACTCCGTAAAGCTTACAAAGATAGGACTTTCGGTCATTCCGCCCGAATGCAGAATGGCGCAGGCAATACAGGTTGTGCTTGATTGCAGAGAAAAAGGGCTCAGCTGGAAAGAAGCACGCGAAAAAGTTGTCGAGAGCACAAAGGACCTCGGCTGGTTCCAGGCTCCCGCAAACGTATCGTTTGCAATAATCGGACTTTTGTGGGGCGAGGGCGACTTTAAGAAATCTATGATAATATCCGTAAACTGCGGCGACGATACAGACTGTACAGCGGCTACTGTCGGCTCTATACTCGGAATAATAGGCGGCAGTAATATAATACCTGATGATTGGAGTGAATATATCGGAGACGGCATTGCAAATATTGCAACGACGCAGGGCACACTTTATTATATTCCCACAACGTGCTCGGAGCTTACCGAAAGAGTTTATGCAATGATTCCCGAAATATTGCGAGCAAACGATAATCATATTCACAGTGTAAACGCAAAGGTACGCCTTTCGGGCGGTGATGTTGTTCTTGCCGATGAAAATGAAATAAATGATGAAGATATGGCACTGATAATCGAACACAAAACCGTTGATGCGGCAAAAAAACTGATTGCAATACCGGGCAATTCGTATAATATTGATTTTATATGGGCTGAATGCCTTGTTATAATGCCTGAGGGACCTGAGTGTACGGCGGGAAAACCGTTCAATCTGAAGTTTATACTCAAAAATCACGATGATACAACGCGCAGTCCGAAGTTCTGCGAGCTGAAGTGGTTTTTACCGGAAGGCTGGAGAGTTGAGGGCGCAAGAAAGAATTATGTTCTTCAGGTAAAGGAACGCCATGTATTCGATGAAACCGAATTTGAAGCCGTGATTATTCCGGGTGACAATGTTGAGCCCGTAAACCGTATCTGGTGCGAGATAACAGATGCTCAGCGCCCGACAAAAGCAATGATACCGATAGTGCTCATAGGATGAAAGTGACGGTATCGAGTCAAACTGCGCAATAATGCGGTTGAAATATTTTCGATAATATGTTATAATTATGCACAAATGCGATATTTACTCAACGAAGAACGGAGATTTGATATGAAAAATGTATATGATACATTGCTTGAGAGAGGATATATAGCACAGACTACTCATGAGCAGGAAATAAGAGATATGCTTGCAAATGAGTCTGTTACATTTTATATAGGCTTTGATCCTACTGCGGACAGCCTGCACGTCGGTCATTATATACAGATGATGGTAATGGCGCATATGCAGAGAGCAGGACACAGACCTATTGCCCTTATAGGCGGCGGAACGGCAATGATAGGCGACCCGTCAGGCAGAAACGATATGAGAAGCATGATGACAAAGGAAACGATCGCCCATAATGCGGAATGCTTTGTAAAGCAGATGTCGAGACTTATTGATTTTTCCGACGGGAAAGCAATAATGGTTAACAATGCCGATTGGCTCATGAACCTTAATTACATCGATTTCCTGAGAGATATTGGAGCTTGCTTCTCTGTAAACAAAATGCTTACCGCGGAATGCTTCAAGTCGCGCCTTGAAAAGGGGCTCACTTTCCTTGAATTCAACTATATGCTCATGCAGGGATACGATTTCCTCGTGCTGAATAAAAAGTACGGAGCAAGGCTTGAGCTTGGCGGTGATGATCAGTGGTCGAATATTCTTGCGGGGGCGGATCTTATAAGACGTAAAGAAGGCAAGCCGGCATACGGCATGACGTTCAAGCTTCTTACAAATTCAGAAGGCAAGAAAATGGGCAAAACACAGTCGGGCGCTGTATGGCTCAGCGCGGAAAAAACATCTCCATACGATTTTTATCAGTATTGGAGAAATATTGACGATGCAGATGTTAAAAAATGTATGCAGCTTCTTACATTTATGCCTCTTGATGAAATCGATGCACTTACGGCACACATGGACGAGCGTATGAATACGGCAAAGGCACGCCTTGCGTATGAAATTACAAAGCTGATTCACGGTGAGGAAGAGGCTGATAAGGCACAGAATGCGGCTCAGGCGCTTTTTGCAAATAAGGCTGACAGCGAGCATATGCCGTCTGTGGAAATAGAAGCGGAAAAGTTTAACTCAAGCAGAAACATTGTCGATATACTTGCCGCAGTAGGCCTTGCAAGCTCAAAGGGCGAGGCAAGAAGACTTATTCAGCAGGGCGGTATATCTCTCAATGACAAAAAGATAGCAGATATTACGTATACGGTTGCAGATGAAGATGTTAACGACGGCAGCTTTATTTTGAGAAAAGGCAAGAAGGTATACATTAAGGTCATAATAAAGAATTAAATAACGGCACGGCAAATTCATGGCTGTGAATAAGAATTGCAAGCAAGGGTTTTGATGTCCTTAGGACAAGTATTTCAAGCCCTTGTTTATTTTGTATAATAAAACGGAAATTCAAAAAAGCAGAATGCGAAAGCGATTCTTCATAATGCACATGAATAATAATTGACGTTATATTAAAAAAATGCTATAATAAGTGTAAAGAATGTACGTCACGAAAAAAGATAAAGTACATGGAAAATGGACGATGATATGTCAAACAATCAACCGATAGCTGTATTTGATTCGGGGGTAGGCGGTATAAGCATACTCCGCGAGCTTATTAAGCATATGCCGAATGAAAATTACATATATTACGGCGATTCCGCAAACGCTCCTTACGGCTCAAAATCGCATGACGAAATAAAATATGCAACATTGAAGAACGCCGCAATGCTCATTAATATGGGCGCAAAAGCTTTGGTTGTCGCCTGCAATACTGCCACAAGCGTTGCAATAGACGATATAAGGCGCTTGTATTCGGATATTCCCGTAATAGGCGTTGAGCCTGCGTTAAAGCCCGCGGTTCAGTTCAAGCCGAATTCAACTATACTTGTTATGGCAACGCCTACAACACTTTCCGAGAGCAAGTTTTCGTCTCTTATGAGCAGGTACGGCGAGACGTCGAAAATAATACCTCTTCCGTGCAGGCGGCTTGCAAAAATGGTAGAGGACGGAATACTCGAGGGCGATATTATCGATGAATATCTCGGAGAGCTTTTTAAGCCTTATAAAGATGTACATATAGATTCGATAGTTCTCGGTTGTACGCATTATCCGTTTGTGAAAAAATCCATACTCAAAATGTTCGATTACAAAGTGGAGCTTTTTGACGGTGCATACGGTACGGCTAAGGAAACAAAACGCAGACTTTACGAGAAAAATTTGCAGTCTGAACAGACCGAAAACGGAAGCATCGATATTATGACGAGCGCGGATATAAATAAATTCAGCGAGTTGGCACACAAACTTCTGAATGCAGATATTTAATATAAGATAAATTAAAAGAAAGGATTTTAATATGAACAGCATACTATGGTATAACGCACCTGCCGCTGATTGGAACAGCGCACTTCCGATAGGCAACGGCAAGCTCGGCGCGATGATATTCGGAGGAGTGGATTCGGAGCAAGTGCAGATAAATGAGGAAACACTTTGGTCGGGATATTATGAAAATTCGGAGAACCCCGAAGTAAAAGAGCATTTGCCCGAATTGCAAAAGCTCGTATTTGAAAAGAAATATACAAAGGCACAGGCTCTGTGCAACAAATATCTCGTATGTAAGGGCAAAGGAAGCTATACGACGACTGAAAACGGACATTACGGTTCATTTCAGACGGCAGGCGAGCTTTACATAGAAAAAAAGTACGGCAACTCGAATAATTACAGGCGTCAGCTTGATATTTACAACGGAATAGCTTCTGTTGAATTTGACGGCTGCAAGAGAGAATATTTTTCGTCCTACAAATATAACACAATATTTATAAAAATAACAGGAGATACAACAGGTCTTACCATTCGCTACCAAAGGAATGATCCTTTTGCACCTACCGACATTAAATCCACTCCGGATACTATCGAGGCAACAGGCTCGCATCATGACGGCAAGGGCGAAAATTACGCTGTTTTAATCAAGAAGGCAGACACAGAGTCGGGATGTATCATATATATTACCGCCGCAACGGATTATGCTGATAAAACAGATCCGCTTGAGCGTTGTAAAAAGACTCTCGATGTTGCAATGAATGCGGATATAAATGAAGTTGAGAATGAACATAAGGCATATTTCAACAAATACATGGGTCGAGTAAAGCTTGACCTTGACGGTGACAATAATGATTCTCTTCCTACCGATGAAAGAATCGCATCACCTGAAAATGACCGCGCTCTTATGGAGTTGTATTTCCAATTCGGAAGATACCTTCTCGTATCGTCATCGCGCGGAACTCTTCCCGCAAACCTCCAGGGCATATGGTGCGGTGATTATATGGCACCGTGGAATTCCGATTACCATATAAATATAAATATTCAGATGAACTATTGGCCGGCAGAAATTACAAACCTCTCGGAATTTGCACAGCCGTTCTTTGAATATATCGAGAAACTCTCTGTATGGGGCAAGAAAACAGCCGAAGAAACGTACGGTTGCAAAGGCTGGGTGGCTCATACCGTTACAAATCCGTGGGGCTTCACAACGCTCGGCGAGCATCCGTCATGGGGCGCGTTCATGTGCGCAGGTGCATGGTGTTGCCGTCATTTGTGGGAGCATTACCTTTTCACAAAGGATAAGCAGTTCCTTGAAAAATATTACCCGATAATAAAGGGCAGTGCGGAATTTTTCATGGATTTCCTCGTTAAGGAACCTGAAACGGGTTATTTGGTAACCTGCCCGTCAAATTCTCCCGAAAATTCATTTATCGATCCCGAAACATCTGCCGCTGTTGCAATGTCACCCGGACCGACAATGGATAATTCGATTTTGTATGACCTTTTCTCAATCGTATCCGAGAGCGCAAATATACTCGGCATAGACAGCGATTTTGCAAAGCGCGCTGAAGAGTACAGAGATATGCTGCCGCCTTTGCAAATAGGTAAGCACGGTCAGCTCATGGAATGGCTTTATGATTTTGATGAGGCTGAACCCGGACACAGACACGTATCCAATCTTTACGCTCTGCACCCGTCGGATAGAATTACATATTCCAAAACACCTGAGCTTTTTGAGGCTTGCAATAAGACTCTTGAACGTAGACTTGCTCATGGCGGCGGTCATACAGGCTGGAGCCGCGCATGGATAATCAATTTCTTCGCAAGACTTAAAAACGGCGAAAAGGCACTCGAAAATGTCGAAGCATTGATAAAGAAAAGTACACAGACAAATATGTTCGATAGCCACCCGCCGTTCCAGATTGACGGTAACTTCGGCGGAACAGCAGGTATTGCCGAAATGCTCCTTCAGAGCCATGAGGGCTTCGTTAATGTTCTGCCTGCTTTGCCTCAAAAATGGGTAAACGGTAGCTTTGATGGTCTTGTTGCACGCGGAGGCTTCGTCGTTTCCTGCGAATGGAAAAATTCAAAGGTCGTCTCTTGCTCCGTCCTCTCGCTTTATGGTAATGACCTCTCAATTCAAGTCGACTCAAAACAGTTCAATATGCCAACTCAAAAAGGCATAACGTATAGAATTATTTGATTTTTTTGGGAGCTTTTGTAAGAAGCAAGTAATAATCTCTTCGAGATTATTACGCAAGCCCGAAAACTTTAAACTGCTTTGCATCTGAGCATCTTCCCGCCGAGAGTATGGCGGCAAGATGCTCATTAAATTTACGCTTTTATATTAAGTTTTTTACGGCAAATACTCAATGTACGGCACACTTCACTAAAAGAGAAAAGGAAAGCAAATGGCAATCTGACTCGACGACCACCGGCGAGGCTGATTGCCTTATACAAAGTGTTTAAAGTTTCGGTCAAGCCTTTTCAAAGGCTTGGCAGGGCACGGGGCGGCAGCCCCGAAAAAAGGCTTGCGGAGTGTGAGGCAGAGCCTCACGAAAAAAGGCTTGGTGGGGTGTGTGGGGCGGCAGCCCCGAGAAAAAAATGCAGATTTGACTACAATTATTCAAACTGATTTAACATAGGTATGATATAATCAGCGTATAAAATTGACAAGGTATAATTTAAGACGAGGAGAGTTAAACGATGCTGACGTTAAAGGGCATAGTAAAGGATTATGTTACGGGCGACACAGTTGTATCGGCGTTAAAGGGTATAAACATAGAGTTCAGGAAAAACGAATTTGTTTCGATACTCGGGCCGTCGGGTTGCGGAAAAACAACATTACTGAACATAATCGGAGGACTTGACAGGTACACAAGCGGAGACTTATTTATCAACGGCAAGTCAACAAAGGAATTTGACGATTCGGACTGGGATTCATACAGAAATCATTCAATAGGCTTTGTATTTCAGAATTACAATCTTATTCCGCACCAATCCGTTTTATCTAACGTAGAGCTTGCACTTACGCTTTCGGGTGTATCGAAAGCGGAGAGGAAAAAGCGTGCAAAAGAGGTACTTGAAAAAGTAGGCTTAGGTGATCAGGTCAACAAGAAGCCGAATCAGATGTCAGGCGGACAAATGCAGAGGGTTGCAATAGCCAGAGCGCTTGTGAACGACCCGGACATTCTTCTTGCGGACGAGCCGACAGGTGCGCTTGATTCGCAAACGAGCGTACAGATAATGGACTTGCTGAAGGAAGTTGCAAAGGATCGTCTTGTTATAATGGTAACGCACAATCCGGAGCTTGCAAAGCAGTATTCAACACGAATAATCAGCTTGCTTGACGGCCGGGTCGTTAACGACACAAATCCATACAAAGCCGACAAAATTGAAAAAGCGCCTGAGCTTACTCCGAAGGAAAGGAAAAAAGCACGCAAAAAGAACAAAACGGGTATGTCATTCTTGACGGCATTGTCTTTGAGCATAAATAACCTTATGACAAAGAAAACGAGGACTCTGCTCACGTCATTTGCGGGCAGCATAGGCATAATAGGCATCGCGCTAATACTGTCGGTATCAAGCGGTGTACAGAATTTTATAAACGATGTACAGAAGGACACGCTTTCAAGCTATCCTATCACGCTCAAGAGCGAATCAATGGATATGTCTGCGCTTATGAATTCGTTTATGGGCGTTAAAAAGGAAAATGCAGAGGCTGAACATGAAAAGGATAAGGTTTATCTTAATTCGATTATGTTTGATCTTGTAAATTCATTCAATTCTGCCGAAACGAACAGAAACGATCTTGAAGCGTTTAAGAAATATATAGAAAATAACGATGAATTCAGCAAATACGCATCATCTATACAATATCTGTACGACTACAATATGAATGTATATACAAAGGACAAAAACGGCGATGTTGTAAAGTCGGATATTATGGCACTTGTAGAAGCTATATATGCTTCTGCGGGAATGTCAACGGCATATATGTCAAATATGGCAAATATGGATATATGGGAAGAAATGCTTCCGGGTGAAAACGGCGCACTTATAAGTAGCGTTTTGAAAGAGCAGTACGATGTAATTGCTGGAGAGTGGCCTTCGACGTATGACGAGGTTGTGCTTATTGTCAATGAAAACAATGAATTGAGTGATCTTGTGCTGTATGCGCTCGGTCTTATTACCGAGGACGAGATGATAGAGATATATAAAGCCATGTCACAGCAAGAGCAGGTTGATATACAGTACGGACCGTGGGATTACGACAGCTTCATATGGAGCGATGGCAAAGAGCCTTTCTTCAAGCTGATTTTATCAACCGAATTTTATCAGGAGCAGTCAGACGGAACGTATAGGAATATTGCCGATACACAGGCAGGACTTGCAATACTGTACAGCGACTCGTCAGTAGGCATACCGCTTAAGATCTCGGGTATCATTCGTGCAAATGAAGATGCGTCATCGGCTATGCTTTCGGGCAATGTGGCATACACGAGCGCTCTTACGGATAAGGTAATAGAGAAGACGATGTCGAGCAAAATGATAGCAGATCAGCTTGCCGACAAAACAAAGGATGTCATTACGGGACTCCCGTTCAAACCGTCCGATTTTGAAGAAAAAGAACTGACAAATGCCGAAAAAACAGAAAAGATAAAAGAATACTTCGGCACGCTTCCGACAGATAAAAAGGTATCTTTGTATAAAACGATATTGTCCGTACCGACGGCAAAGTATCTCCAAGAGCAGGTGGCGACTTATATGCTTGCAATGAGCGAAGATGATATAACGTCAATACTTGTGAAGGTAATAATTCAGCAGTATCAAATAGACGAGGAGCAGGCACTGCAATATATCGCTACTCTTGATGCGGTACGCAAGCAGCAAATGGTATCGGCTATAATCGCGGCGAAAATTACGGCAGAGTACAGCGCAAAAATGCAGCCTGTGCTTGAGCAAATGACTGACGAACAGATATTTGCCATGTTTGACACTCTTGACTTGAGCGAGGCTGATTATGCAAGCCTTTATGATGAATATATGCCTTTGGAGTATTCGGAGTCAACGTATGAGGACAATCTTGAAGAGCTCGGCTATGTTACAAAAGACAGACCGAGTGCAATAAATATTTATGCCGACACGTTTGAGAATAAGGATAAGATTGCGGAACTGATTGCAGAATATAATAAGTCGGTAAGCGAGGAGCAGAAAATAGAATATACCGATTATGTTGCATTGCTCATGTCGTCTATCACGACAATCATAAACGCAATTTCGTATGTACTTATCGCATTTGTTGCAATATCGCTTGTTGTATCATCAATCATGATAGGTATTATAACATATATTTCTGTTCTTGAAAGAACAAAGGAGATAGGCGTTCTCAGAAGTATAGGTGCTTCAAAGCGTGACATTGCGCGCGTATTCAACGCCGAGACACTCATTGTGGGATTTACGGCAGGCGTTATAGGCATAGGAATTACGCTTCTGCTCACAATACCGATAAATGCGCTTCTGTTTGCTTTAACTGAAATCGCAAATCTCAAAGCGACACTTCCGTATGTCGGCGGCATAGTTCTTGTTGTGATAAGTATGCTTCTCACACTTATTGCAGGCTTGATCCCGTCAAGACTTGCGGCTAAAAAGGATCCTGTTGTTGCACTCAGGACAGAGTGATAAAATCAATTCAACAAAGAATAATTCCGAGTTCAAAACGGGCTCGGAATTTTTTGTTGTGCGCATAGAATTATTAAGTAAAACAGTGCAGATTTATTTTTGCAGATAGGGGAGAATCTCGTTTGCTTTTAATACCTTTCCTGCGGAAACAACTTTATTGTTGATAACCAATGCCGGCATGGACATTACTCCGTATTCGGCAATTTTGTTGAAATCGGTGATGTATTCCACATCAATAACAATGCCTGCCGTTGCAACTGCTTGTTTTGCATTTTCATAAAGCGCATGGCATGATTTGCAGCCTGAGCCAAGCACCTTGACACAGCATATTCCCGAAATTATTTCTCCACAGCAATCTTCTGCTTGAATATTCTCGTTATCTTGTTTGGAAGAGAATCTTATTGCTTTTTTATTTTCTTTTTTACCCAAATTAAATATACCCATAAATCAATAATCTCCTGTTAAATTAATAAATATTGAAATGCGTTGAAAGCATATCCTACAATAATAATCCCGACTGTACATATTGCAATAAATATTGCGAGAAGCTTCGGTTTAACGGCTTTTCTGAGCATGATCATTGAGGGCAGAGACAACGTTGTAACAGCCATCATAAACGAGAGCACCACGCCGAGCAGAGCGCCTTTGGAAAGCAGTGCTTCGGCAATAGGAATTGTGCCGAAAATATCGGCATACATCGGAATACCTGCGATTGTGGCGATAACGACGCCAAACAGATTTCCCGTTCCGAGTATTTGAACGATCCATTCTTCGGGAATCCAATTATGTATGAAGGCACCGATTGCAACACCAATCAATATATACAATGCAACCTTTTTGACGGTGGAGAGCACCTGCCTGAATGCGTATTGAATACGATCCTTTATGTGTAATTTTTCTTGCGGAATATCAATGGAATGTCTGTTGCGTATAAATTCTTCCACCTGTTCCTCAAGGTGTAATTTTTCTATGAGGGTACCTCCTGCAACCGCGATTGCCAATCCGAGAACAACATATACGATTGCAACTTTCCAACCGAATATGCTCATGAGCAGAACAAGACTCCCCAAGTCCACCATTGGAGAAGATATGAGAAAAGAAAACGTTACCCCCAAAGGCAAGCCTGCGCTTGTAAAACCGATAAAAAGCGGAATTGAAGAGCACGAGCAAAACGGAGTAACTGTACCCAAAAGAGCCGCTATAACATTTGCTCCCAAGCCGTGAAATCTGCACAATATCTTTTTTGTTCTTTCGGGCGGAAAATAACTTTGTATATAAGAAATTACAAATATTAATATCCCGAGCATAAGGATTATCTTGATTGTGTCGTAAATAAAAAATTGAATACTGCCGCCGAGCCTGCTTTCGGTATCGATACCTATTATTTCCAAAAATGAACATATTAAGGAATTAAGCCATTTCATTCCGAGAATCTGATTCTGAATGAAATCCCAAACGTCTTTTACAATTTGCAAACAAACACCACCTTTTACTTTGATACATTTAAAAGTATCGAAGTATTGACATTATATATAGGCAATCCGTTTGAAATAGGATTGCCGATTTTTATTTACAGGTTTTACAGTCAGAGCATACACCTTCGGGAATTGAAGTGTATTTTTTTAGTATATCATTAATAGCCTTGCTTCCCGAGGGCGAAATGGAGTAGTGCATCCATTTGCCTATTTTTTGGTACTCAACCAGACCGCTGTCACATAACAGCTTCATATGATGCGAAAGCGTGGATTGAGTGATATTCAGTTCTTCCAAAAGCACGCAAGCGCATTTCTCACCGCTTTGCAAAAGCTCGAGGATAGCGAGTCGGTTTTCATCGGCTAAAGCTTTTATCATTTTTACATCTTCTCTGTATCCCATGACGGCACACTCCTTTATGTGAGATGCGATAATTATAACATACAATTCGATATATGTCAATATATCAATGCGTCTTTTTATGATTCGGCCGCGAAAATGACAGATGTTATACGCCTGATATGAAAGGAATCAAAAATCCGAGCTCAAAACGTGCTCGGATTTTACTTATAATAATGAAATAAGAGTTATGACGATATTTTTTTCAGCACTCCCGAAATTGCATAAAATACGGTTGCTGAAATTATAACTCCGAATGTATTCAATATGACATCGTTTATATCAAATATTCTGCCGAATACAGGCTGAAGAATTTCGATGACAACAGTTACTGCGATACCGACAATAACTGTTTTCTTCCAATCAGCCTTGGTATCAAAAAACGGATACAGAATTCCGAACGGTAAAAACATTAGAATATTACCGATTACCTCTGCATTGATATGATTCCAGAAGTCGGGGATCATATTAAAATCAAACGTAAAGAATCTTATTCCGATTCCGCTATCCATATGATAGAACACATAATACCAGCAGTTTCTGACCACATCCAACAAAACCACAAGGCAAACAAGCCCTGTCATATAGGCGATAAATGCACATGAAAGAATTTTGGTGCTGAGGGACGTCTGTTTGTCATTTTTATATTTTGCAATACCGAAAATAATACTAACCAATAGTGCAATAGGCAATATTTCGCAAAAAAATCCCGGATAGGTATCAAACCAAAAATATTGAAAAGTCATTAAATTACCTCCTTCTTAATGTTTTATATGCTGTTGAGATATTCATTAAATGCTAAACACGATATGTTTTGCCGTGGTTATTTTTATTTTTTTCTTGACAGTACAACAAGCCCCTCCACGTGCTTCGTATTCGGGAACATATCAAACAAAACCGTGCTTTGAACTGAATAACCGCCTTTTTGCAGAAGCATCAGATCACAGCCAAGGCTTGTCGGATCGCAGGAAAGGTAAATAATATGCTTCGGCTTGAATCTGATTATCGATTCCGAGACATTCTTTCCGAGACCTTTTCTCGGCGGGTCAACGAAAAATACGGTATTTTCCGTAACATCGAGCTTAGGCAGAATGTTATTGCAGTCTCCGCAAATAAACTTGATATTATCTTTCAAATTGTTCAGTTCGGCAAGCTCTTTTGCGTCGTCAACCGCTTTGGGAACGATTTCAATTGATGTTACATTGTAGCCGCGTGAAGCGAAAAGCAGGCTTGTAATTCCTATTCCGCTGTAAGCGTCAACAATTCTGTCGGCATTCAGGCTGCTGATTTTTTCCAAAACGGCAGAATAGATTTCGGACGCTATTTCCTCGTTTACCTGAAAAAACGAATTCGGGCTGAGATAAAAATCAATGCCGAGTATATTGCCGTGCAGCTTTCTTTTGCCGTTGATGAATATAAATTTATCGCTGAAAACCTTGCTGTTATTTTGTGTGTTTATATTCAGATACAGACTTACCTCATCAAATGCTTTTTCAAGTGCCGAGTAGAGCTTATCCATAAAGCGTATGTTTTCCCTTGCGACGATTGTAACCATTATGTTGTTGTTGAAGTGCCTGCATACGGCAAATCGCAAAACGCCCGTCTGAGCCCACGGCTTGAATGCCGGGATATGATTATCACTTGCCCATTTGGTGAGTATTGCGGCAAGCTTTTTGAACCACTCCCCGTGGAGCAGACATTCTTTTACGGGTATTACGTTGTGATTTTCTTCATTGAAGAAGCCGACGACTGTTTGTCTGCCTGATTCCGAAAAAGCGAGATGCACTTTGTTTCTGTACTCGAACTGAGACGACGATATAAAATTATCGGCTTTAATACCTGCCTCTTTCAGGTCATCATCGAAGCGTTGAACTTTTATTCTTTTTTGCGCATCATAGCTGCAATGGAGAAGATTGCAGTTTCCGCAGACGCTGGCATACGGGCAGGGAATATCAACACGGTCGGGGGAAGCGCTTATTATTCTTGAAGGCGTGTATATATATTCCTTTTCGCGGTCTTTGTTTTTCGGATTTGGAAGCTCTGTTTCTATGCGCTCTTGAGGAAGCGTGTTTCTGACTCTGTATGTTTTGCCTTTCATGTGCGCTATGCCGCAGTAATCTGCATCTAACGCCTCGATATCGAGCTTTTTTGTCCGTATGTTTTTCTTATTTGATTGAATCGATTTCATTGTTTTCCTCTGTTGTTTTATTTGATGCTCGGATAGCATTTTACAGTTTTTTGGTCACTATTATGCTCGCCTATGAATTTTTCCATCCAAACCATATCGTACCACCTGCCGAATTTATATCCGCATTTGTGAAATTCACCTGTTTTTGCAAAGCCGAGATGCTCATGAAACTTATAACTGTTGTCGGTCAAATATTCATCATCGCATTGCGGATATGCCACACAGGCGTACAGATTGAGTATGCCCATTTTTTCAAGAGCGGCTTCAAGCGCTTCATATATTTTTCTGCCGAGCCCGAGCTTGAGCGAATCATGAGCGATATAAACTGTCATTTCGCAAGCCCAATCATATGCGGCTCTCGCTTTGAAAACTCCGGCATAGGCATAGCCGCAAATCACACCGTTCTGTTCAATGACAAGATACGGATATTTTTTCATTGTATTGCTCATTCTCGCGCGAAATTCATCGAGCGACGGAACGTCGTATTCAAATGTTATCGCAGTATTTTTTACGTAATATGTGTATATTTCAAGAATGCGCCCTGCATCGCGAAGCTCGGCATCGCGTATTGTAATTTTGTTTGTCATTGTTTTTCCTCGTATTGCGATTATAATGTAATATAGTAAGGGCAAATGTTTTCATAATGACCGTCTTTTGTGCGGAAGCCGTTTGGAATCGTGCCCAACTGAATAAAGCCCAAACGCTCATACAAATGCCTTGCATGAATATTTGTTTCCACCACCGCATTGAATTGCAGAATGCCGAATCCATGCAAGCGTGCTTGAATTATGCAGTCCGAAACGAGCTTTTCTCCTGTATGTAAACCTCTTTTTTCGGATTTTACGGCATAGCTTGCGTTGCATATATGCGAGCATCGCCCGACGTTGTTGGGATGCAGTATATATAGTCCGATAATTTCGTTTGTATCGGTATCTTCGGCTACCGCCGAATATGTCTGAGAGGCGAAAAATTCGGCACCGCTTTTGTAAGATAGAGTCTCTTCCTGCGGGAACGCCATACCGTCCTCAACAACCTCATTCCAGATTGCAATCATTTGGGTTAAATCTTTTTCTTTGTATTGTCTGATAATAATATTCATAAGCTTTTCTTTCTAAAGTAAAGTTTTGTTTTGGCAGGTTAATGAGCTGTCGGGAAGCTTCGAGCTTTTCTTTCGGCGTAAACCGAACGATGCTGTTATCGCGAAGGCTGACGAACCTGTATTTTCAATCTTGGCAAAGAGAAGTTTGCAAATCTTTTTCATGCAGAACAACGCCGTTTTTCTGCAATACTTCCTGCAATTCTTTTACATTTAATGAAGAAAAATCATCAGTCATTGCAGCTGCCGTGCCTGCCGCTTCGCCCGTCACCGCGCAACAGGGAATAACACGCATTACGTCCCACAGTGTCTCATTTACAGATGTTGAACGGCCTGCAACGATAAGGTTTTTTATATCCCTGCAGTAAAGCGTTCTGAAAGGCACTTCATATACGGGACCTCGCTTTCTCCAGTTGGCTACCATGCCGATTGAATCCTCAAAAAATGTGTGTACCTCCGTGTGAGAAAGCTCATATTCTCCGACGAGCTTGCGCGTCATGCGTATCTGCGGAATTGTGGCAAGGGTCGAAATTACGGTGTTCTCATTTTGGGCGCGTCTTTTGAGCCAATCCTGCAGTGTAGTCTGATGCGAAAGATATACCATTTCGGAAATTTCTTTTCCGTCAAGACCCGTAAAGCGGCGCGGAATCAAGGGCTTGCGCTCGTTCCCTTTTCGTTCTTCTTCGGGAATATCGGACGCACCGAGCTGTCTCATTTTGTAACCGTTTTCGTCTGTGTAAAAATACCATGCCGCCAGAACATTGCCCTGCTTGAAGGTTTCGGTAGGCGCACCTGCAAATTCTGCTATATCGCAGTCGCCTGTCGCATCTACAACGGCGTTTATTCGGTATTCTGTTCTGCCGGATTTGTTTTCGACATATAGCGATGTTATTTTTTTATCCTCTGTTTTGGCATCAACGACGTAACTCCCGTAAAGAATGTCTACACCGTTATCAATCAGAAGTTTTTCGACAAGGATTGCAAAAAGCTGAGCATTGTATTCAACCATATAACGATTGTCATTTTCTGTTCGCGGGCCTTTATTGTCAAGCCAATTATCGGGATAGAGCGCTTCGGCACCGTAAGTAATGGAGAGCTTCAAAAGCTCTTCTGCAATACCGAAGGATACCTGATGACCGTAACCGTCGCAAAGCGGAAGATAAATAGTTATCAACCCCGAAGTGCCGAGTCCGCCGAGTATATATTGCTTTTCAAACAGAATTACTTTTTTGCCGCATCTTGCCGCCGCAAGAGCCACGGAAATCCCTGCGAATCCGCCGCCGCATACTGCTATTTCATATTCCGAGTTTATTAATAGTTTCATAATTATTCATCTCCGTATTTATTTGAATGAGTTGTGAAATCTGACATGGCACACATTATGTAAAGCTTGAATAATCTTACAGGTCGTATGTCATTATTTTCAGATAACATTTTGATACCGATATATACTTTTTTAATATATGTGTCCGGAATTTTCTGCTGCATAACGTGCGTTTTCAGCTGCCCTTTCAGCACTCTCGGCGGCATCACAAGCATTTTCTGCGGCATGATAAGCATTATTTGCGGCATAACGCGCACTTTCCGCTGCATCTTCAGCACTTTCGGCAGCATCGCGAGCAGCTTCTGCTATATTACAAGCATTCTCGGTATTTTCTTTTACCTCTTTAATGGCAGATTTTAGTGAATTGAAGCTTGATTCAACTTTTTTATTTATTTTATCAACTTGCTCCATTAACCGGTTATCAGCCAATTTTTTTTCGATTCGCTCAAAACGGTTGCT
>CAMEIT010000033.1 GCA_945918795.1 uncultured Clostridia bacterium
GAGACGATTTACCCGAACCGCTGAGGCCCGTTATTACGACGAGCTTGTCGCGCGGAATTTCAACGTCTACGTTTTTTAAGTTGTGTTGTCTTGCACCGTGTATTTTGATTTTGTTTTCCATTGTTGTTTCCTTTAAAAATTACTTTCGTGCCTTAAGCTGTATTATCATATCGCGCAGCATTGCCGCCTGTTCAAAATTAAGTTCCTTTGCTGCTTTCTGCATTTCCTTTGTAAGAAGCTCGATTTGTGAGGCAATATTCTCGGTTTTGTTTTTGCCCGTTTTTGATTTCTTGTCAGGTTCTGTATTTTTGTGAATATCGATTACCTCACGTATAGCCTTTGCTATTGTATGCGGAATTATGCCGTGCTCCTCGTTGAACTTCATTTGAATTGCGCGGCGGCGGGCTGTTTCATCAAGCGCCTGTTGCATTGAGTCTGTTATTACGTCCGCATACATTATTACTTTCCCGTGCTCATTTCGAGCAGCTCTGCCCATTGTCTGTATGAGCGACGTTCTCGAACGCAGGAAGCCTTCTTTATCGGCGTCGAGAATCGCAATCAGGGAGGCTTCCGGGACGTCTATGCCTTCTCTTAAAAGATTTATTCCGACAAGGACGTCAAATTTGCCTATGCGGAAATCGCGCAGAAGCTCCATTCTTTCCATGGTGTCGATATTGTGATGCAAATATCTGACCTTGATTCCTGCGTCCTCAAGATAGTGCGTAAGACTTTCAGCCATTCTTATTGTAAGCGTTACGACGATTGTACGCTCACTTGCGGCTATTCGTTTTTTTATCTCGCCTATGAGGTGATCTATTTGACCTTCTGTCGGGTGAACTTCAACCTCGGGATCGCAAAGACCTGTCGGGCGGACAATAAGCTCGGCTACCTGAGAAGAATGCTCAAGCTCGTAGTTGCCTGGTGTTGCGCTTACAAAAACAGTTTGGCGCATTTTCTGTTCAAATTCTTCAAAGCGAAGCGGCCTGTTGTCAAATGCGGATTCAAGACGGAAGCCGTATTGCACGAGATTCTTTTTCCTTGCAAGATCCCCTCCGAACATACCTCTTACCTGCGGGAGAGTTACATGGGATTCATCTATCATCATGATAAAATCGTCCGGAAAGAAATCGAGAAGAGTATATGCAGGCTCTCCCGGAGAACGACCGTCAAAATAGCGTGAATAGTTTTCTATTCCGTTGCAGTAGCCTATTTCGCGCATCATTTCAAGGTCGTACTTCGTGCGCTCCCTTATGCGTTGGGCCTCTATTAGCTTACCGTTTTCCTTGAAACGGCGCGCCTGTTCTTCCATGTCGGATTCTATCGCGGCAAATTTGTTCTCTATATTGTCGTTATCCATTACGAAGTGTGTGGCAGGAAATATTGCCTTGTGGGTAAGCGTTGAGGTTATTTTGCCTGTTACGGCATTTATTTCGCAAACGCGGTCAATACAGTCGCCGAAAAATTCGATTCGGACTGCGTTTTCTTCCGTGTTGGCAGGAAGAACATCCACAATATCGCCGCGAACACGGAATGTGTTGCGTGTGAAATCTATATCATTTCGTTTATAGTTGATGCTTGTAAGCTTTTCTATGAGGTCGTCTCTGTCGAGAGTCATTCCGGGGCGAACGGAAACCATTGATTTTTTATACGCTTCGGGATCGCCTATGCTGTAAATGCACGATACGCTTGATACGACGATTACATCGCGTCTCTCAAGCAGTGCGGCTGTTGCGGAATGGCGCAGACGGTCTATTTCGTTGTTGATTGACGTTTCTTTTTCGATGTAGGTATCGGTGCGGGGAATGTAGGCCTCGGGCTGATAATAGTCGTAATACGATACGAAAAATTCGACTGCATTTTCGGGGAAAAACGATTTAAGCTCCGCGCATAGCTGACCTGCGAGAATTTTATTGTGCGCAAGAACGAGTGTAGGTCTTTGGAGCTTTTCTATTATGTTAGCCATTGCAAATGTTTTGCCGGAACCTGTGACGCCGAGAAGTGTTTGCGACTTCATGCCTTCATTTATTCCGTCAACAAGCTTATTTATTGCCTGCGGCTGATCACCGGACGGTGTATATTCGCTGTGTAAAACAAATTTGTCCAAAAGAGAGCCTCCGTTCATGTATAAATAATTAATCGGTAACGAAACATACAACAATTAATTATAGCATACTATCAATTTAAAGTAAATAGCAAAATTCAAACTATTGTACAAAAGCTTTCGGGATGATAACGGCACAAAATTGACAAAACGGACACTGCGTGCTATAATATAAAAAGAAATGCACCGCATATCAGGCAGATGAGTTTTGCAAATTGAATTTTTAAGATCGGTTTGAATTGCGGTAGAAGGGGGTTCATTGCCGCACAGGCAATAAAGGTTGAAAATATGTCCGAAACAAGCAAAATTTATAAAGTGGTGGCAAACAACAAAAAGGCGTATCACGATTATTTTATAGAGGACAAAATCGAAGCGGGTATATCTCTTGCAGGTACGGAAGTGAAATCCGTAAAAATGGGCAGTATCAATCTTAAGGATTCTTATGCGGATATAAAAAACGGTTCTGTTTTTTTGGTCGGAGCGCATATAAGTCCGTATGAAAAAGGCGGCATTTTTAACAGAGACCCTGTTCGCGACAGGCGGCTCCTGCTTCACAAAAGGGAAATTTTGAAGCTTAAAGCTTATGTACAAAAGGACGGCATGACGCTTGTGCCTTTGTCGGCGTATATAACGGATAATGGCTTTGTGAAAATCGAGCTTGGGGTGGCACGAGGCAAAAAGCTTTACGACAAACGCGAAACGATAGCAAAAAAGGACGCGATGAGAAGGGCGGAAAGGTACGCTTCGGGCAGAGAGTGATAATTAAGGAATATTGTTAAAAACGAATTACAAAATAATTTTAATAAAAACTGCATTTTGCAATATATTGTAGTGAAAGGGTATATTATCAAATGACAAAACACACAGTTACAAGTTGGGGCGAATATTCACCGTCCGCATATGTGTCGAACGGATTTATAGGATTCAGATTCGCAAAGGACCCGTTCAAGGATATAATCGGTCTGCTTTCGGGCTTTTACGGAATGAGAAGCGGTCCCGATGTCGAGGCGCTTTCGGCAATACCTGTGCCGAATCTTACTTTTTATTATCAGAATGAGGTTGTTCAGCCGCAGATAATAAGCCAGACGTACGATTTTTCGTGCGGCGAGCTTGAAACCGAAGCGGTGCTTGAATTTGACGGCAAAAAAGTATCTGCAAATTATCTGCTTTTCTGCTCGCGTACATCACCTACATTGCTTATGTCGTCGCTGAAATTGAAATCAAGTGAGGCGTTAAGAATAAGCGTAAATGTCGAATATAAGATTTATTATGAAAGATTAAAGAGCACTGTCTCCGAAATTGAATACTGCCCTTATTGCGGAAACGATCACGACGGAAAATTCAAGCTTTATTCTTCCGACAGAACAACAACGGCAGGTGCCGCATTCCGCTTTTTCGGTGACTATTCCGAAAAGGAACGTTTGTCATCAATCAGCGCGAATGCCGTAATCGACGTGACACCCGAGGGCAAAGAGCTTCAGCTTATAACGTCCTACGTACCCGGAATAATGCACAGCGAGCCTCACAATCAGGCACACAGAATGATAAAGCTTGCCGCATGGAACGGCTTTGACAGAATCAGAGCAATGAACCGCGACGCATGGGCGAAGCTTTGGGAAAGCCGCATAGTAATAGACGGCGCACAGGATGAATGGCAGAACGTAATTGACGCTTCGTATTTTTATTTGATGTCATCTGTTTCCGCGTTTGCGCCTGTTTCCGTTGCTCCGTTCGGCTTGAGTCAGCCGGACAGCTATGAGGGGCATTGCTTCTGGGATACGGAAAGCTTTATGTTTATTCCGCCGCTGTTCTGCGCTCCGGAAATAGCATATTCAATGCTCGATTACAGATTTGAACGCTTGAATGCCGCAAAAAACAATGCAAAGCTCAACGGTTACAGAGGAATACAGTTCCCGTGGCAAAGCGGCACAATGGGCTGTGAAGAAACTGCTCCATATGCAGGTCAGGCAGGCGGCGTAGGGGAACAGCACATTAATCTTGACGTTGCACTTGCGTTTGACGCATATGCAAGAGTATCGGGCGATGAGTGCTTCCTCAAAGAAAAAGCATGGCCTGTAATAAAGGGCGTTTCGGAATGGATTGAAAGCAGAACAGAAAAGACTGCTCGCGGATACGAAATTCTTCATGTGACGGGCATTGACGAAGAAAGCGATGATGTGCCGAATGATTCTTACACAAATCTGATGTCACAAAAGATATTGCACGCGGCAAATGAATATTCCCAAAAGCTCGGCTTGGGTGTAAATAAAAAATGGCAGGATATTGAAAAAAATATGTTCATTCCTTCAAGAGAGGACGGAGTTCTTCCTCAGTACGAGGGAATGCCTGACAGAGACGACCTTGCATCAACGGCGCTCATGTCATATTTCCCGTACGGATACACATCGGGAAATGATATTCCGACTTTTGAATTTTATATGACGCACGGCATGGAAAGATACCTGTTCTATCCGATGCTTTCGGGCTTCTTGGGTCTTTTCCCTGCGTGGGCGGGAGACAGAAAAAAGGCGCTTGATTTTTATGAAAAAGCAAACCTCACATTCTTCTGTCAGCCTTTCTATGCTTGCACTGAATGGGGAATACGTAATGCGGAAGAGAGGAACAATCCTACCGATTTTGTAAACACGAGCTTTATTACGGCACGCGGAAGTCTGTTGTCGGGACTCATTATGGGACTCACAAAAGTATGCCCTTGGAGAGGCAGTCTTGACGGAAGTATTGATGAATGGCTCGGAGAGGATATAATTCTTCCGGAGGGCTGGAACAGCATAACGATAGGTAAGGTGTACTTGCGTGGCAAAGCATACAGAATCAAGGCTGAAAACGGTGCAAAGCACGCAACGCTTGAAGAGCTTGAAATGTAAATTAAAAAACATGATAAAAAACCGTCCGAAAAATTTCGGACGGTTTTTATTATAAAAACAATTGTTGTGTCTATCAGATCTCCGGGATCTCGATTTCAACTTCTCTGCCGAGTTCAGCTGAACGAACGATACCGTCGAGGATAGCCTGGTTGTAGATGATCTGGCTTGTCGGAACAGGAGCCTTTCCGCCATTCTTGATAGCATCAAGGAACTTACGGCACTTGAGGTAGAAGCAGTCATTGAAGCCTGCATTCGGAGCAGGGATAACTGTTTCAACATTCTGTCCGGCGATTGTCTTGTATATCTTCATATCACCAAAACCGCCGTTCCAGCAGTCTGTTGACGGAATTCTGAGACCACCCTCTTTGCCGAGGATTATTGTATCTCCTGGAGTGTCAACGTTCATAGCCCAAGCAATTCTGAAGTCGAGTATTACGCCGCCTTCGAGACGAATGAATGCTGCTGCGAAATCATCAACGCTGAATCTGTTAGCTTCGTTGTACTGCTTCGGATTTGTACCGATGTAGTCAGACTTGAAGCCTGATACTGTGAGTGGCTTCGGATAGCCGATAGCGTCAAGACACATATCCAAAGAGTAGCAGCCGATGTCAGCCAAAGCGCCCAAGCCTGCAGTCTTATCTTCGATAAATGTGCTGCCCGGAATACCACGTCTTCTGCCGCCGCCTGTCTGGATGTAATAAATCTCACCGAGTTCGCCTGAACGAACTATTTCCTTCATGAGCTTCATGCTCGGGTCGAAACGAGGCTGGAAGCCGATAGAAAGAATCTTGCCGCTTTCCTTTTCAGCCTTCATCATTGCGATACCTTCTTCAAGTGTAACGCACATAGGCTTCTCGAGAAGAACGTTTACGCCCTTTTTGAGAGCATAGATTGTAGGATCAGCGTGCTGTCTGTTGAATGTGCAGACACTTACTGCATCGAGCTCAAGAGAATCGTCATCAAGCATTTCCTGATGGCTGCGATATGTCTTTGCAAGTGACAAACCATATCTTTCCTTGAATCTGTCAGCCTTGCCTTCTATCCAGTCTGCAAGACCTACTACTTCAACGTCTTCCATTTTGTTGTATGCTTCAGCATGGCTTTCAGCAATCCAACCGGTACCGATGATACCTACTTGAAATTTACCGTTTTTCATAATAAAACACCTTTCTTGATTTTCGGAAAATTAAATTTCCGGAATATTTATCTCAACTTCCTTGCCGAGCTGTGCCGAACGCACAATACCGTCAAGGATAGCTTGATTGTAAAGAATCTGGCTTGTCGGAACAGGAGCCTTGCCGCCGTTCTTAACAGCCTCGAGGAATGAACGCAGTTTGCCGTACCAGCAGTCGCCGCCCTTAGGAGTCGGCAGAACTGTCTGAACGTTGCAGCCTGCTATTGTTTTATAAAGAGTCATATCGCCGAATCCGCCGTTCCAGCAATCTGTTGACGGGATTCTGAGACCGCCCTCTTTGCCGAGGATTATTGTATCTCCCGGAGTGTCGACGTTCATAGCCCAAGCGATTCTGAAGTCGATAACTATGCCGCCTTCAAGACGTATGAATGCCGCAGAAAAATCATCAACGCTGAATCTGTCGGCTTCTCTGTACTGCTTGGGGTTTTTGCCTATATAATCGGACTTGAATGCCGTTACAGTAAGAGGCTTCGGATATCCGATAGCATCAAGGCACATATCCAAAGAGTAGCAGCCTATGTCGCCCAAAGCGCCAACGCCTGCCGTTTTGTCCTCAATAAACGTGCTGCCCGGAATGCCGCGTCTTCTGCCGCCGCCTGTTTGTATATAATAAACCTCACCGAGCTCGCCCGAACGAACAACCTTTTTCATGAACTTCATGCTTTCATCAAAACGCGGCTGGAATCCGATTGAAAGAATCTTACCGCTTTTCTTTTCCGCTCTGACCATTTCGACAGCTTCATCGAGTGTAACCGACATAGGCTTTTCAACTATTACGTTGATGCCTCTGTTCAAAGCTTCTATTGTAGGAATGGCATGCTGTCTGTTGTAAGTGCAAATGCTTACAGCGTCAAGCTCTGTTTCATTTTCCAACAGCTCTGAGTGGCTGTTGTACAAGCGTGCGCCTTCGAACCCGAAATTCTTTGCGAACTGAGCTGCTTTGCCCGGAATAATATCGGCAAGAGCCACGATTTCAACATCGTCCATTCTTTTGTAAGTATTTGCATGAGCGCCTGCAATGCCGCCGCAGCCTATTATACCTACCTGAAATTTACCGTTCTTCATAGTATTAAGCACCTTTCTTTAATTCCGAATTAAACTTCCGGAATGTTTATTTCAACTTCCTTGCCGAGCTTTGCAGAACGCACAATGCCGTCGAGGATAGCTTGATTTATAATGATTTGTTTTGTTGAAACAGGAGCCTTGCCACCTGTTTTAACGGCGTCTATAAACGAGCGGAGCTTGTAGTAGAAGCAACCGCAGGGGTCCTTGCCGTTGTGCGGTATTTTGGGCATTTTTGTTTCTATGTTCTCGCCCTTTATTGTTTTATACAGCGTCATGCCGTCAAACTCGCCGTTCCAGCAGTCGGTTGAGGGAACTCTGAGTCCGCCTTCCGTACCGAGGAATATGGTGTCTCCGGGAGTGTCGACGTTCATCGCCCAAGCGATTCTGAAGTCGATTATAATGCCGCCCTCAAGACGTATAAACGCTGCGGCAAAGTCGTCTACGTTGAATCTTGCAGCCTCGTTGTACTGAAGCGGGTTTGTTGCGATATAGTCAGATTTGAAAGCGGTTACGGTGAGAGGCTTTGGATAACCCACAGCATCGAGTACCATATCAAGAGAATAGCAACCTATATCACCCAAAGCGCCTATGCCGGCAGTTCTGTCCTCAATGAATGTGCTGCCCGGAATGCCGCGTCTTCTGCCGCCGCCTGTTTGTATATAATATACTTTGCCGAGCTCGGTGCGAACCAATTCTTTCATGAACTTCATGTTCATATCAAAACGCGGCTGGAAGCCTACGGAAAGAATTTTACCCGATTTCTTCTCGACCTTCATCATTTCGATGCCTTCCTCGAGAGTAACGCACATAGGCTTTTCAAGGAGAACGTTTACGCCCTTGTTGAGAGCGTCGATAGTACATACTGCATGAGACCTGTTGTAAGTACATATGCTTACAGCGTCAAGCTCTTCTTTTTCAAGCATTTCCGTGTGACTTTCGTATGTACGCGCATTGTCAAGATGATACTGCTGTCTGAATTTTTCTGCTTTACCGGGTACAATATCTGCCAGAGCTACGATTTCAACGTCGTCCATCCAGCCGTAATTGTACATATGAGCACCTGCAATGCCGCCGCATCCGATAATGCCGACTTTTACTTTAGGCGAGTTTACCATAATAATAAAGTGACCTTTCTTTACATATTTTAATTAAACACAATATGCGGAATCAATATTGAACAGCTCAACAAAGCATGACCGCATTTATTTTATATCTTTGTTTATAATACACTATCTGCAATTATTTGTCAAGATTTTTTTGTGAATTTTGTGCTCGAAATTAATAATTTTATTATTGAAAATGATATAAAAAGGGGCTTGTATTTTCGGGAGAAGTATGGTATAATAGGAACGTAGATTTGAGAGTGGGGCAACCCACTCTCAAGTGTTTATCTGAGAAATTATTTTGGAGGAAGCTTTGAGTAAGATTAAACAGACGGCGGAAGAACTGGGTCAGCCTATTGCTGAAAAGCTCGGTTTGGATTTGTATGATGTGGAATATAAAAAAGAAGGAGCGGATTGGCGCCTTACTTATTATATTGACAAGGAAGGCGGAGTTTCGCTTAACGATTGCGAGGATTTCAGCAGGGCTGTGTCGGATGCGCTTGATGAAGCCGACCCGATAGAACAGAATTATATACTTACAGTTTCATCGCCGGGAATAGAAAGAAAACTGACAAAGCCTTCGCATTATGCGGCGGTTGTGGGCAAGGAAATTGAAGTCAGACTTTTTGCACCCGTAAACGGTGAAAAAAAGTTCACGGGCATACTGAAGTCTTTTGAAGAACCGGTTGCACTCATCGATATTGACGGCACCGAGCTTAAAATTGACATTAAGGATATATCTGCGGCAAAGCTTGTTTATCATTTTTGATCGTCCGAATTGAATGACACTGTCGGACAGAGTATTTTTTTTAACATAACAATTTGAATATTATAATTTACACATACATGAAAGGGAAAATCAGAATACACTGATAATGGTTGATAAAAATGGATCCGGAATTTATGAATCTGATTGATATCCTTACAGCAGAAAAGGGTATTAACAAGGATGTGCTGTTGGAGACGATTAAGCACGCTTTGCAGACGGCTTACAGAAAGAAAGTCGGAAAAGATGTTGACGTTGATATTGTCGTAGACGAGAAGACGGGCGCGTATAGAGTTTTTGCCGTAAAAAACGTTGTTGACGACGGCTGCGAGGAGCTTGGAGAAAACGATATTGTTTACAGAGACGCGCTGAAATATGATTCCAAGGCGGAAGTGGGAGGCACTATAAGCATTGACGTAACGCCTAAGGATTTCGGAAGAATGGCTGTCCTCAATGCAAAGCAGGTAATAGAGCAAAAGCTCAAGGAAGCGGAAAGAGACAGTCTTTATGAGGAATTTGCGGCAAAACAGGATGAAATTATAATCGGTACTGTTCAGCGTGTTGAAATGAAGCCGGACCCGCTCGGCGGAAAGCCCAAAAAGACGGTTTATGTCAACCTCGACAAAACAGACTGCGCTATGTATGAAAAGGATCAGGTTGCAGGAGAAGTATATAAATCAAATATGAAGATTCCGGTTTACGTATATAAGGTTGAAAAAACCACAAAAGGACCGAGAATATTTGTATCGCATTCACATCCGAATCTTGTTGTTCGTCTGCTTGAGAGAGAGGTACCTGAGCTTGCGGACGGCTCTATCGTAATAAAGAGCATAACGCGTGAGGCGGGTGCGAGAACTAAGATCGCAGTTTTTTCAAGACTTGAGAACGTAGACGCGGTGGGCACCTGCATAGGAACAAAGGGAATGAGAATAAGCGCCGTTATGAAAGAACTCAAGAATGAGAAAATTGACGTCATAGAATGGAATAAGGACATGAAGCAGTTTATTGCAAATGCACTCATGCCGGCTAAAGTAAAGAATGTTATAGCCGATGAGGAGGGCAAGAGAGCTGTGGCAATAGTTCCCGACAATGAGCTTTCCGTTGCAATAGGCAAAGAGGGTATTAACGTAAGACTTGCTTCAAAGCTCACGGGCATGAAGATAGACATTAAAACAGTATCCGATCTGAAAAAAATGGAGCAGGATCATATCGGGATTGACAGCCTTGTAAAGCCTTCCAAGAAAGAGACAGTTGAGCCGGACGAGACGGATGTTCTTGATGACATTATGAGGGAATTTGAAGCTGTTATTACGGATTCTTCCGATAATGCAGACAGAAAATCAAAGCCGGGAGTTGATTGGGATGAAGATGCGTAAAATTCCGCAGCGTATGTGCGTCGGATGCAGACAGATGATGCCTAAAAAGGACCTTATCCGAATAGTAAAATCACCTGAGGGCGTAATTTCTGTTGACGATAAGGGAAAGGCTCCGGGAAGAGGCGCATATTTGTGTCATAACGTGGAGTGCTTGAATAAAGCATACAAGGCTAAGCTTCTTGAAAGAAATCTCGATACACAGATAAGCGAAGAGGTTTTTGAAAAACTGAAAGAGAGATTTAATGACGGACAACAATAATATGCTGTACAGCCTTATGGGTATGTGCCAAAAGGCGGGCAAACTCGTTTCCGGCAACGAAACGGTTGAAAGCGCCGTTAAGAGCGGCAAGGCCGTTTTGTTGATAATAGCTGAAGATATCGGCGACAGTATGCTCAAAAAGTTGAGCGATAAAGCCGAATTTTACGGCGTGGAAACAGTACGCTTCGGATTGAAGGATCTGATCGGACAGAGCATTGGAAAGGGACCGCGTTCTGCGGTTGTAATAACGGATAAAGGATTTGCAAAATCCTTTTTGGCAAAATATCAAACGCAGCACCCGGGGGTGAATAACATTGGCTAAAATAAACGTAATAAAAAAATCCAAAGACTTAATTGAAGAGATAGATAAAATGGATACTCAATTCAGCTCTCTTTCGAGGAATGCGGCACAGCTTGAGAAAGAACTCACAAAGAAAAAGCTCGCATTCGCACAGAGAGATGAGGCTGAACGCGCTCGCACTGCCGAGGCTTTAGCTGAGGAGCAGGGAAAAACCGAAACAAAAACGGACATTGCCGAACAGATGACGGAAGCCGTAACAGAACAGAAAGAAAACAAAGCTCCCGCAGAAGTAGCCCAGACGCCTCAAAGCACTGCAACAGAGCCGGAGAAAAAGGAGCAGGAGAAAAAAGTCGCAGAGCCGGAAAGCAAAAAGGCAGAGCCTGAAAAGAAAGATGCGCCTCGCGAAAAGAATGATATTCAGGCATCTCAAAACCGCACTGCTACCAAAAAAGACGGCTTTGCACAGGGCGCAAGACCTGAAAGAACAGATAGACAGCCCAGAGCAGAGCGCACGGACAGACCCGAAAGATCGGATAAGCAGAACCGCGCTCCCAATGGGGCAAGAGACGGTGCCAATAATAAATTTGCACAGAAGAATGATTTCTATAAGCAGCAGGGCAATCAGCAACGCATGGCAAAGGATAAGGATGATGACGATTCCGAGTCACAGCATCGCCGTGCTCCGTCGCATAAGTCCGATAAAAATGCAAAGGTAAAGGAATCAATATCTGCCATGCTGCCGAATAAGGCGAGTGAGACAAGGAATTTCGGGCAGAAAATAAAGGATAAGTCCAAAAAGACAAGAGAAGAATATTGGGATGACGGAAAGCCGTCCTCAACAAAGAATTATCATAATAATCAAAAGCAAAATGAGCAGAATAAGCATCAGAATACGTATGTTGCGCCTGAACGTAAAAAGGCGATCGTTATAGATAATTCGATTACGGTAAAGGATTTTTCCGAGGCCGTCGGAATTTCAGTTGCCGAGATAGTAAAGAAGCTCATGTCTTACGGCATATTTGCCACTATAAACAATGAAATAGATTTTGATACGGCAGAGCTTGTTGCGGAGGAATTCGGAATCACGGTAACAAAGTCAATGGCTAAGTCCGCCGAAGATAAATTCGACGACCTCATCAAAGAGGATGACGATGATGAGTCCAAAAAAGTAAAGCGTCCGCCTATCGTTACAGTTATGGGCCATGTCGACCACGGCAAGACGTCTCTTCTTGACGCAATAAGAAACAGTAACGTTACGGATAAAGAAGCAGGCGGCATTACTCAGCACATAGGCGCTTATACCGTAAATCATAAGGGCAACAAGATCACATTCCTTGATACTCCGGGACACGAAGCGTTTACAACGATGCGTTCAAGAGGTGCAAAGGTAACAGACGTTGCGGTAATAGTCGTAGCAGCAAATGACGGCGTTATGCCTCAGACTATCGAGGCTATAAACCATGCAAAAGCGGCAGACACACCGATCATAATCGCATTGAACAAAATGGACGTTCACGGAGCAAATCCGGAGAACGTAAAGAAACAGCTTGCAGAGCATGACGTTCTTGTGGAAGATTGGGGCGGCGATGTTGCGTGCATACCTGTTTCGGCTAAAACAAAAGAGGGTATTGAGGATCTCCTCGAAATGATCATTCTTGTAACGGATATGCTCGAGCTTAAGGCAAATCCGGATACAAAGGCAAGAGGAACCATAATCGAAGCGCGTCTTGATAAGAGCAAGGGCCCTGTTGCAACGATTCTTGTTCAGAACGGTACGCTCCGTGAGGGCGAAACGGTTGTTGCGGGTATGACTTTCGGTAATGTACGTGCAATGTTTGACCATAACGGAAAGCGTATAAAGAAGGCAGGACCGTCGATACCTGTTGAGATAACGGGTCTTAACGACGTGCCGCAGGCAGGCGATATGATATTTGCCATTGCGGATTCAAAGCTCTCAAGAAATATAGTCGAAGAACGTATCAACAAGTACAGAGAAATGACTATCAACGCAAGCAAGCCTGTTTCACTTGATGACTTGTTTGACCAGATAAAGCAGGGCGACGTAAAGACACTCAATCTTATAATAAAAGCCGATGTTCAAGGCTCTGTTGAAGCTGTTAAGCAGTCGCTCGAGAAGCTCAGCAATGATGAGGTCAAGGTCGTTTGCATACACAGCGCGGTAGGTGCCATTACCGAGGCGGACGTATCGCTCGCCAAGGCGTCAAATGCCATTATAATAGGCTTTAACGTAAGAGCAATAGGCAACGTTGATGAAATAGCTCAGAATAACGGTATCGACATACGTAATTACAGCATTATTTACAATGCTATAGACGATGTTTCAGCGGCTATGAAGGGTATGCTTGCTCCTGTATATAAAGAAGTTGTACACGGTCGTGCAGAAGTAAGAATGACGTTTAAGGTTTCGGGCGTAGGTACGGTTGCAGGCTCGTATGTAATCAAGGGCAAAGTCAACAGACACGACAAGGTTCGCATTATCCGTGACGGCATCGTTGTGTTCGAGGGTGAAATGGAATCTCTCAAACGCTTTAAGGATGACGTTAAGGAAGTCGCGGAGGGCTTTGAGTGCGGCATAGGCATTAAGAATTTCAATGATATTAAGGAAATGGATATTATCGAGGCTTATGCTATGGAAGAAGTGGAAAGGAAATAAATGAAAAATAAAGTAAGTCACAGTATTAAGGTTGAGCGTATGCAGCAGCAGATTCTCGAATATCTCGGCACACTTATACATGACGAGGTAAAAGATCCGCGCGTATCCAAGCTTACTTCAATAGTGAGGGTGGAAGTGGCGCATGATCTGAAATTTGCGCGCGTTTACGTTACAACGTTGGGTACTGAAGAAGAAAGAAAATCAGCGCTTGAGGGCTTGAATCGTGCAAAGGGATTCTTGAGGACGCGCCTTGCGGGAATAATGAAAACAAGGATAGCACCCGAATTGAATTTCATAAACGATACTTCTATCGAATATGCCGCGCATATTCAGAAAACGCTTGAAAGCTTGAATATTAAACATGATGAAGAGGATGAATAATGGAATCCTTTAATGAATTGTATCTGCTTGCAAAAGAAAAAATTATAAACGCAGATAATATTGCCATTATTACGCACATTAATCCTGACGGCGACTGCATAGGTTCTGCTGCCGCCCTCAGGGAGCTTATTTTGAGCTTCGGGAAGGACGCGAGCATTTATAATGAGAACGGCTGTCCTGCATCGCTTGGCTTTATTGAGGACTGCAAAAGCGTTTGTACGTGCTCCGCTCCCGACACAAAATATGATCTGGTAATATGGGTTGACTGCGGAAGCCTTGACAGAGCAGGCAAGGTGGCATGGGTTTTCAATTCATGCAAATATATGATAAATATAGATCACCATGCGACAAATACAATGTTTGCCGATATAAATATTGTGGACGGAAAAGCTTCTGCAACAGGTCTTTTGATATATGATTTTTTTGTAGCTTGTTCCGCAGAGATCACAAAGCATACGGCAGAGCTTCTTTACATGGCGATAGCAACGGATACGGGCAATTTTTCGTACGCAAGTACAGATAAGCGTACTCATATGGTTGCGGGTGAGCTTATTGAGAAGGGCATTGACGTTTCCGGAATATCTCAGAAGCTTTTCAGAGCGACAACGTACAACAGACTCAAGCTCATGCAGCTTGCACTCGGAACATTGAAGATGTATTGTGACGGGAAAGTCGCCGTTATGAACGTGACAAAGGCGATGTTTGCCGAAACAGGGACAGATTCATCGGATTCGGAGGGCTTTATAGGCTATGCGAGGGATATTGGAGGCGTTGAGGTTGCGGCGCTTTTGAGGGATACGACCGACGGCAAGCTCGTCAAGGTAAGTCTGCGCTCAAATTCGTACACGGATGTAAGCAAAATAGCAGAGGAGCTTGGCGGCGGCGGGCATTTCTATGCGGCAGGCTTCAGCATGGAAGGGAAGATTCCCGATGTTGAGAAAATACTTATCGAAAGAATATCAAAGGTAATTTAGTGAACGGAATAATAAATATATTAAAGCCGCCGATGATGACGTCCAACAGCGTTGTAGCGGCGGTTAAAAAATATTCGGGACAGTCTCATGTAGGTCATACGGGAACGCTTGACCCGAATGCCTCGGGTGTACTGCCTGTATGTATAGGTAAAGCCACAAAATTAGCCGAATATTTCCTTGCGGACGAAAAAGAGTATATAGGTGAAATACTGTTCGGAATTGAGACGGATTCGTGTGATACGGAAGGCAATATTATACAGAGAAGCGACTTTATTCCGTCGCCTGATGAAATAAAATCGGTATTGAAAAGCTTTTGCGGAGATATATTGCAGTATCCGCCTGCGTTCAGCGCTGTAAGGATAAACGGCAAAAAGGCATATGAGCTTGCAAGAAACAATGTCGACGTTGATATGCCGGCACGAAATGTGTTCGTACGATCGATAGAAATATTGAGCTTTACGTCTCATGACAGAGTCGTTGTCAAGGTCAGATGCAGTAAGGGAACATATATCCGTTCATTGGCAAGAGATATAGGAAGAAGCCTTAACAGCAGAGCTTGCCTTTCAATGCTTGTGAGAACAAAATGCGGCGTGTTTGATATTGCCGACGCGGTAACACTTCAGGATGTAGCCGAAGCGTTTTCAAGTGGGCATCAGGCTGAAGTTCTATTGGACCCGAACAAAATTCTTACATACTTGCCGTATGCAGAATTTCCGATTGAGTGCGAGAAAAAGCTTCTTTGCGGAAATGCGCTCGAAATTCAGGATGCTCTGTCTGCCGAAAAAACCGGAAACGATTCTCCCATAAGGATACTGTGCAAAGGACAGCTCATAGGAATAGGCAAGCTCGTGAGTGATACCAAAGGAAAAATTTTAATACAGCCTACGAAGGTGATTGCAGATTGATAACTCTAACGAATGTTAAACACACAAATAATATAGGCGTTTGCTCTTTTGAAGAATTGGCATCGGGCGAACCTGTTGTACTTGCACTCGGAATGTTTGACGGCGTTCATGCAGGGCACAGGCGACTGTTTTTAAAAGCCACTGAATTGGCTGAAATATATAATGCGGTACCGACTGTTTTAACGTTTGTTAATCATCCATGTGAGATAATCGATCCGACGCATATACCGTCACTTCTCAACACGACGAGGGAAAAAGCAATGCTTGCCGCTGACTGCGGAATAAAGCAGATGGCTATGCTTTGGTTTGATGAAGATTTTGCGGCGCTTTCTCCGGATGACTTTATAGACAGATATATTTTGCAGCTTAATATTAAAGGCATTGTATGCGGATATAATTACCGCTTTGGCAGAAAAGCTTCAGGCGACGGAGAATATCTGAAAAAGAAGCTTGAAAATACGGGTGTCGAGGTATATATCGAGGATTCGTTTATCATTGACGGTATTGCAGTGAGCAGTACATATATACGTTCCTTGATTGAACAAGGCCAGATTGAGCGCGCGAACAGATTTCTGGAATCAGAGTATATCATAGGCGGAAATGTTGTTCACGGTTACGAAAGAGGCAGAACTCTCGGGTTTCCGACGGCAAATATTATTCCGATTCGTGAAAAGCTTTTGCCTTCAAGCGGCGTATATGCGACAAAAACCGTGATAGATTCAGAAGAATATGTTTCTGTTACAAATGTGGGCACAAATCCGACGTATTCAAACGGCGCGGGTTCTGTGGAAACGTTCATAATGGGCTTTGAGGGAGACTTGTACGATAAATATATTGTTGTAAGATTTTACGGCAAACTGCGTGATGAAATAAAGTTTTCATCCCCCCATGAGCTTGCCGCAAGAATAAGGCTTGACAAGGATAATGCGGTCAGTTTCTTTGAACACGCATAAAAAGAAAGCAAAAAGCCAAAGCCGGCATTTTGAAAAAGTGACTCGGATTTTTCGCAAAAAAGAACCTTTCCCGCAAAGAGAAAGGTTCCGAAAAAATTGTAAATATCAGCACGAGCTGTTTTCAATCTGTGTTTTTGTTTGCTGAATAGTTGATTCCGGAGCTTTTTTGACTTCATACCAACCGTGATTCTGCATTTCGACAAAAACCTCATGCTGAATTGCATGCTCGTCATTGAGTATATCAAGTACGATCTGCTTTACCTCAGGATGAGCGCATTCGTTTGCGAATGAGTTATAGTTACTTGTGATAAACTTCTGCGACATGAGTGCATCTGTAAATTTTTCTTTATCGGAATAGGTTGTGTTCATAGCATATTTCCTCCTTTAGTTAAGCTGTTCCATCAGCTTATTGTAATGCTGCTGATGCTTTTGAGCTATTTCCTGACATTTCTTGCTCAGATGAGCATCTGAAATTGTCTGTGAATATACAGTAAATTTGCATATAAGTGCCTGTTCCATATCGATCTGGTCCTTTATGGACGACAGTTCTCTGCTTGTTAAATTTGCCATTTTATTGTCGGGAATTTTTGATTCCCTCTCCTTTCAAAATTGATGCGATATTATTATCTGCACTGACGGTGACGTTATGCGAGATAATTTTGTCAGAAAAAATTTTTTTGAAGCACATTTAATTTAAATCGCATTGTTGGTTTGAAAAGAAATTTTTTTGGAACTTAGATTTAATTTGTTTATTCTCAGTGTAGATGTATGTTAAAATAAAATCCCATTATTGGTTTTCAAGGAAGATTTTATTGAAACATAAATCTCATTTGTTGTTTTCAAGGTGGATTTATGTTATAATATACCATGCAGATGTGCTGTGGTATATTGATTATCGGGTGTAAGAAATATGTACATAAAAAAACATTTAATTTATATATTGGTTGGAATAATGATTTTTGCGGGCGCATTTTACGTACTGCCGCAGAATTATGCTTTGGCGGGAACTGAGCTTGAGCCTGTTCCGGAAATTTTGTCTGAGTCGGCGGTTGTATATTCTGCCGATACGAAAGAAAAGCTTATCTCAATCCAATCGACTACAAAATATTATCCGTACAGCATTACAAAGCTTATGACTGCTATTTTGGCTGTCGAAAATGCAGAACGTTCATCGGATTATATTCCGAAAGGCAGTGAAACGGTAACGGTGGGAAAAGAGATTCTGACGTTGCCCGAAGGATATATCAGTGCCGGATTCGAAGTGGGTGACGTTGTATCACTTCCGGACCTTATTACGGCTGCCGTTGTGTGTAATGCTGATGATGCGGCTATAACAATAGGCACTTATATCGGCAGGAAAAAGCTCGGCGGAGTACCGGATACGAAGTATAATTACGACAAGGTTGCTCTGGATTATTTTATAACCATGATGAATCACAAGCTGAATCTTATGGGGCTTAATCAGACGACGTTTACAAACTGTACAGGTTATGATGGCGGAATTACATCGCACACGAGTGCGGAGGACGCAGCAAGAATATCGGCGGAGTTCGTCAGCTATAAATTCTTGCGTGATATTGCTTCAAAATACAGCGTAAAATATTGGGATTTTGACGATTCCGAAGTACAGGCTCAAGAAACCGCTGATGAGACGGATTCGGATACAGAGCCTGACGAAATTGACAAAATTCAGGAAGCAAGAAAAAGCCGCTGGACAACCGAAAATCAGCTCATGAATGCGGATAGCTCATACTATTATGAATATTGCAAGGGCTTGATTGCGGGGAAAACTTCGGAGGATAAGATTTTTATTTCAGCGTATGCCGAATATCACGATATAAGTGTGATAGTGGTCGTAATGAACAGCGACCCCGAAACCGCATACAATGACATAATCAATCTGTTTGATTATGTTTTCAATAATTATGTGATGCACACATTTATAGAGGACGGGCAGAAAGTTGCCGAATATTACGTAAAAAATGCTATGGACCCTTCAAATGAGCATTTGAGTGTGTTGGCATCAGGCGGTGGTAAGCATTTAAGCAGAATAGACAAGCTTGACCTGTTTGGTTATGAAATTCGTATCGACAGCAGGTTTTTTTCTCCGACTGAAGCCGATTTGTACGACAGATATGTATCTCCGTCGGGCGGAATTACAAAGGGCGACATACTCGGCACTATGGATATTTATTACAATGCGGTTTACATAGATACGGTAGTGCTTTATGCGGGAAATACTGTTCCTGTATTTGAAAATCTGCCTGCACTTACGACGAGAAAATGGTATCAAGATGTTGATTGGTCAAACATATTGCTGATCGTTACGGTTTTGGTTTTGCTCGTATTCATTTTTATAGTTATAGTATCGATTTCGAACAAGATCAAAAAACAGAAGCTCGTAAAGCGAAGATATGCACTCAACAATGTACAGAAGAAACCTGCAATTCATTACAAAAAGAAGAAAATGTAATACCACGGCAGAGCATATATTCGATTTTGGTTTTAAATGTATTTGACAAAGCGAGACTTTAATGTTATAATTAATCAGCAAGTCGGATATTATAATGTTATGGGGGCGTACAGGCTTTCGACGGGGATGATGGTATCAGGATAAGCGAGCCGTAGTTCCGAACTACGTTAAAATCGGAAACTTAAAAAATAAACGACAAAAATTCTTTTGAATTAGTAGCTGCCTAAGGCACTACCATCCGTTCCGCCTTCCTGCATGGCGGAGTTCGGGTGTCGACTCAGCAGGGAACCTCACAGTCAAAGTTTTGAGACTGTGTGTGATTATGAAACTACTGAAATGTGATCCTGCTCTATGGGAGCGCACGTAGGGAATTTAAAACATAGGCTACGCTCGTAGAAAGTTTTGATGGCGTATCTTCGGACACGGGTTCGATTCCCGCCGCCTTCACCAGTCGAGTGCCTCGACACGCAAATGCGTAGTTGAGGCATTTCTTTTTTGCGTTTTTTGCTCGCGTAGGGGAAATATCTTTTTTTGCCCTTAGACAATAAAGCACGCTTTTGCGTGCATTTCGCATTTTATGGGCATTTTTATTCAAAATATTTGTTTTGGGCGCATCACATTCGGTTGAAAAGTTTATGAATTTGTGATATACTGTTTTTGTTATGAGCTTTTTGACCAAAGGAGAAATTGTATGAAAACAAAGCTTATTCGCCTGCTGATTATTGTGGCATCGTTGCTTTTTATTTCAACGATTGTTATTTTTTGCCTTGTATGGAACGGCGTGGTTATATTAAACGGCTTTTCAGCCGACAAATATCCCGTCAAAGGTGTTGATGTTTCTTCGTATCAAGGCGAAATCAATTGGGAGATACTTTCGGAGCAAAACATCTCTTTTGCATTTATAAAGGCTACGGAGGGAAGCTCGCTCGTTGATAAGAACTTTGCGTATAACTTTGAGGAGGCAAAAAAGACATCCATTGCAGTCGGCGCGTATCATTTTTTCAGCTATGACAGCAAAGGCGAAACACAAGCCGAAAATTTTATCAATACCGTTGAACCTTACGAGGGTATGCTTCCGCCTGTTATCGACGTTGAATTTTATGCGGATAAAGAAAAAAATCCGCCTGAAAGGGAATATGTTACCGAGCAACTGAAAACAATGATCGACATATTGGAAAAGCACTATAATCAAAAGCCGATAATATATGCAACGGGAAAGTCATACAAGCTCTATTTATCAAATGATTATGAGGATTATGATATTTGGATAAGAAATGTTTTGACAGAGCCGACGCTTTCCGACGGTAAAAGCTGGACATTTTGGCAATACACAAACCGTGCACGACTTGAAGGCTATTCCGGAGTGGAAAAATATATTGACGTAAATGTTTTTTGCGGCAGTATCGAGGAATTTGAGGAGTATCTGGCATCAGATACATACAAAAATTAAAGCAAGCTGCTTGTTTTCAGACAAAATCGGCTTTCCGTTACTTGAAAACGAAACATCTTTTTATTTCCAACGGACAAAACAAAAATCCGAACGGCTTTGCTTTAATATGGCTGTTCGGATTAATTATTAATCATTTTCAAGCTGTTCTTTCAGTACGGCGTCAAATTCCGGGAAATGCTTTTTTACTGAAATAGGCCTACCGTCGGAATCGATAAAGCAATGAGATGATTTTGCGGTTAGAACTATATTTCCGGTTTTAACATCTGACATCACATAGCTCATAGAGAGCTTTACGCCTGTATATTCTGCGAGTGAAAGCTCAATTTTTATTTCATCGTCGAATGTTGTCGTACGCTTATAGTGACATTCAACGGAAACAACAGGGGAGGTGATACCATCGGATTCAAGCTTGCGCATTCCGTAGCCTATGCTGCTTAAAAAATCCATGCGCGCTTCCTCCATCCACCTGACATAATTTGAATGATGCGTGATTCCCATTTTATCTGTTTCGTAATACTTGACTTTATGAATATATGTGTGCATTGTTACTCCTCTTTATATAAAATATTTCCCGTCAGTTCGGCAAGAGTATTTTCTCCCCAGCTGTAATTTGTCAGATAGTTTCCTTTGAAAAGCTGTGAGTATTCTTCCTTGCCCGAAAGATAGTCGTAAAGATCGCATTGAACCTTTTCGGCAACGATGCGACGCTTGCCGTCAACGGACTCCACAACGTCGGAAATGCCGTATTCTTCCAGAATATTTTTTAATCTTAATGCAACCTTTCTGTATCTTGCCAAGGTTACCGGATTTACAGGCTCCTCCTCCCATAAAAAGCTTATCGCTTCCTCGGAAGAAACATATCCGCCGCGCCTGTCGACAAGCAGGGCAAATAATTCCTTTGATTTTTTGTTGCGGAAGGCTATCGGCTTTTCGCCGACAAATACATCGAAATATCCGAATGTGCGGATATATATTGTGCGATTTTCGGGAGTTTTTTTGCCTTCCGCGGGCTCCTTTCCTTCCACATTGTAAAGCATTACATATCTCGGCGTCGACCCGGACGGTGATTTCCTGGAGCATATTGCTTTTATGCGGCGCTCTTTTTCCGTTTCAAGGTCGAAATAAGTAAATTCAGCTTCACCGTTTTGCAGAAGCTCCACAAAATCTTTGTATGCCACTTCACTGCGCGCGACAAATTCTTTCAGCGACGTGCTTTTGTTCATGAGAGGAAGCCACTCTTCTTTTGTATACCCGAAGAACTCACATACGTTATCGCTTGCATAGAGTGGTGTTACGGATTCGTTAATTACTTCAAATGCCGCGATCCCTTCCGTAAACCGCATTACAAGCTCCTGCATATTTTCTTTCAGTGAAATATTCTCATTTAATAAAGAATCAGCATTGGCAGCATCATTTATGCACCTGTAACAATACAAGCTTACAGAGCTGTCTATTTTAATCAGTATGCCGTTATAAACCTTTATTTCGCCGCTTGATGAATGCGCACGGTATGTGATTTGCGGAGGCTTCATGCCCGGCTTATACAGCCTTTTCTGGCAGAAATCCTTGAAAAAAGTGCATACTCTGTCTCTGTCCTCATCAATAACCGTTCCCGAAATCCATTTTTCGGTTGCATCCTCCATTTGCATGGGAATATTTTCAACCCACTTGAACATGGGGGAGTTGTTCCTGTGCAGACAGGTCACTGTATTGTTTGAAAGGTCATATTCGAAAATTTTATCGTAAACCTCGCTCAAGGCCTTCAGATAACGCTCGTTTTGGTTTGCTTTTTGCGTATAGTGCATTTCGGTAACGTCCAGACAAACACTTTGGAACTCTTCCTCACCGAGCTTGTTTGTGCATTTTGTGACGCATCCGAATATATATGCTCTCGTGCCGTCACATCTGAGCAAAGTCATTTCGCCCGTAAGAGGTGCTTCGGCTGTGTAAACTCTGTTAAGATACAATGCGAATCTGCGTCTTTCTTCCATGGGAATCATTAAGAAAATATTATCTTTGTAAAGCTCCATATAGTCGAGCTCGCCGTCCTGCTGCTCGGGGAAACGCAGATATTCCATCATCTGCTTATTCATGTATTTGATTTTCGGCTGCTTTTCGCACGTATATTTTGCAAATCCGCAGGGAAGAGTGTCATATATGTAATTGAGTGATTTATTCTCGCTTTTTAAATCCGTAATATCCGTAAGAACCGAACTGCTGACAACAGTTCCGTCCTCGAGCCTTTCCGATACGGACGTGTCACGCACATAAAAAACAGTACCGTCACTTTTTGTAAGGCGGTACTCCGCCGTGAGCGTCTGCTCGTTGGATTTAAGATCATTAATAAATTCGGCGTAGGCGGCGGCATCATCCGGATGCACCAATGACGCATAAAAATCGCCGTTTTCGCGCAAAAACTCATTTTCCGCAAATCCCGTCATACGGCACAGACTTTTGCTCACGTAAGTCAGATGTATCGGTTCGGTTAATATATATTGATGAAAGCCGCTTATGTTTTGGCTGAGTAAGTTTTCTGTGTTAGTTAAAATATTGTTCATAGCATCTCCTCATTGACGGAAAACGTTTTGCTCTGTCGGGCAGGAATATCAGACAATTTTATAGATTATACCATATTTTTTCATAAACTGCAATTATATGATTTAATTAAACATCAAGCGTCTGTATTTAGTCCCGGTATGAATTTTTAATTCCTCCTTTTATAAGATGCACAATACAACAGCACATCTCAGTTCTGAGAGCGCAGAACTGTTTTTTGGATTTTACCGCTTATTGTTTTCGGCATTTTTTCTGCAAATTCGATTATTCTTATCCACTTGTATTCGGCAAGCTTTTGATTACAGAAGTCCTTTATTTCAAGCTCAAGCTCTTTTGACGGGGAATATCCGCTTCCGAGGACTATTACAGCTTTTATTGCTTGTCCGCGCAGCTCGTCGGGAACGCCTATTACACTGCATTCGACAACAGCAGGATGCTCCATTAATATGTTTTCCACCTCATACGGACCTACACGGAAACCGCCTGTTTTTATTATATCATCGAATCTGCCGTGGAACCAATATACACCGTTTTCATCGACATATGCGGCATCGCCTGTATGGTATACGCCGTCACGCCATACGTAATCATATTGCTCGTCATTATCAAGGTACGAACAGAATACTCCCTCTTGTTTGCCGTTTTCGGGAGGGATTATTACGACCTCGCCTATCTCTCCGACGGGTACGGGGTTGCCGCTTTTATCTCTCAATTCGATATTGTAGAAAGGGGATATTGTTCCCATAGAGCCTTCCACGGGCGTTTTGCCCTTGAAGTTTGCCATAAGGAGAGTTGTTTCTGTTTGACCGTAGCCTGCGCACAGAGGAAGCCCCGTAAGCTCTGTGAATTTACGGAATATCTCGGGGGCAAGCATTTCGCCTGCCGTTGTTGCGTGCTTTAATGTGGGCATTGAGGGAATACCCTTGCGGACGAGATAGCGGTATACTGTCGGCGGAGCACAAAATGACGTTACGCCGTAACGGTTTATTACGGCAGTGAGCAGCTTGGGGTCGAAATTATCAAAATCGTATACCATAACGGCACTGCCTACAAGCCATTGACCGTATATTTTTCCCCACGATGCCTTTGCCCAGCCTGTTTCCGCAACAGTGAAATGAAGTCCGTTATCCTCAGCCTGATGCCAGTATTTTGCGGTAACAATATGCGCCAATGGGTAGGTGTGGTCATGTATGACGCCCTTTGGATAGCCTGTCGTACCCGATGTAAAATAAAGCATCATCGGGTCGTTGCAATGAGTTTCCACGCGCTCAAAGTTGCTTTTTGCACTTTGGACTTGTGACGTGAGATTTTCAAATCCGTCAACATCCTCCCGTATGCACCAAAGCTTGGCTGTCATTTCAGCCAGGTTCAGTGCGGAAAGTATTTTTTCGGGGACCTCGTTTTGCGGGGTGCATATTATCGCCTTTACATTTGAGGCTTTTATGCGATATACAAAATCGTTTACGGTAAGCATATGTGTGGCGGGAATCATTACTGCGCCGAGCTTATGCAATGCTACTGCCGCAAACCAATATTCATAATGGCGCTTGAGCACAAGCATGACTCTGTCGCCACGGGATATGCCTGCATTTTTAAGTACATTCGCCATTTTATTGCTGTATATTTTTATATCATTGAACGTAAAAATACGTTCTTCGTTTTCCGTATTGCACCAAACGAGAGCTTTTTTGTTCGGAGTTTCGTTTGCAATGGCGTCAACAACATCATATCCGAAATTGAAATTATCAGGATAATTCAGAGTTATTTTTTTCAGACTGCCTTCTTCGTCTGTGATTTCGGTACAAAATTTTTTATATATGCTCATATTTACTCCTTAACGGCCTATACGGCGAAAACGGTCATAACGTTTGCCTGTCAGATCAAGATCACACGAGAGCACGCGAAGCTCTTCCGATAAAAGCTTGCGGATGCGGTCGTAAAATTCCTTTTGACCTATTTCGTTTTCCGAAAGTATGCGTTCGATTATACCGAGGCTTTTTGCATCTTCGGCAGTAAGCTTGAGGCTTGCCGCCGCACTTTGAGCCTTAGTTGAATCCTTCCAAAGAATACTCGCACAGCCTTCGGGGGAAATTACGGAATAAACTGCATTTTGCAGCATCCATACACGGTCAGCCACGGCAAGCGCAAGCGCGCCTCCGCTACCGCCTTCGCCTATGAGAATTGAAATAATGGGAACGCAAAGCGTTGACATTTCCATAAGATTTTCCGCAATCGCCTGACCTTGACCGCGTTCCTCGGCGCCTATTCCGCAATAAGCGCCCGACGTGTCAACAAAACAAATGATAGGTCTGCCGAATTTTTCTGCCTGCTTCATGAGGCGGAGAGCCTTGCGGTAGCCCTCGGGATGAGGAGCACCGAAATTGCGGAATGTACGCTCTTTTGCCGTATGACCTTTTTCTATGGCAATGACAGTAACGGGGTTGCCGTTGAGTCGTGCAATGCCGCCAACAACAGCGGCGTCGTCTGAAAATCGTCTGTCGCCGTGCAATTCGATAAATCCTTCAAAAATATTTTTTATGTAATCAAGCCCGGTAGGTCTGTTGTTGTCACGGGCAAGCCTTACTCGGTCGTATGGTACTTCACTCATAAAACTATTTACTCTCCATTGTGCATTTTAAGAAGCTCGCTCAGAATGCTCTTTTGATTGGAACGCTGTACGATTTTGTCTATAAAGCCGTGTTCCAATACAAATTCCGACTTCTGGAATCCCGTCGGGAGCTGTTTTTTTGTTGTCTGCTCGATTACTCTTGCGCCTGCAAAGCCTACCGTTGCACCGGGCTCGGCAAGAATGATGTCCGCTTCCATTGCAAAGCTTGCGGTGACACCTCCCGTTGTGGGGTCTGTCAGAACGGCGA
>CAMEIT010000034.1 GCA_945918795.1 uncultured Clostridia bacterium
GAAAAGTCGAAAATTGTGTCACAATTTTCGACTTTTTTTGTTATATATAATAGAACAATTCATAATAATTGTATTCGGAAATGATGAATCGGGCAGTGGGGGCAAAATGATACCGCAAACAGTACGCCGACAGCTTCCGGGAATACGGCGGTTGAAAGGAGAAAGGCTGCATTCAAAGAATTTAATTATGACAAATAACACAAAAGATGAAATATTGAGAATTAATTCATAAATCGATATGATACCTATTGACAAATTAGTATTGTTAATATATAATAAATATAAGCTCGAAAAATGTCAGAAGGAGTTCAAGTCGCCGTATTTACTTTATGAATATTCCGGAATGAAGGAAGGCATTTGTTTGATGCTTGATATGATTTGTCTGTTGTATAACGAATAAAAAAATTGCTATATACTCTTCCATATTGTTGTCCGCATCGTGTATGATTTGGCACGGTGCGGGCAACGCAACAAATACAATAGTCAAATAATTCGGTAAAAAGGAAAAGGGGAAATATATATATAGTGGTGTGGCAATGGTATCAAAATGTGCAAGCGGAATGATACCATTGCCGGCACAAACAATAATACGTAAAGAGGGTATTGTTGGCGCGGGGGATGAAAGATAAGTCGATTTGTCATTGGAAAGTAAAGACGAGGTAAATTTAATAAAGTAATATTACATTTTGTGTTTTTATTATACTCTTCCATATTATTGTCCGCATCGTGTATGATTTGGCACGGTGCGGGCAACGCAACAAATACAATAGTCAAATAATTCGGTAAAAAGGAAAAGGGGAAATATATATATAGTGGTGTGGCAATGGTATCAAAATGTGCAAGCGGAATGATACCATTGCCGGCACAAACAATAATACGTAAAGAGGGTATTGTTGGCGCGGGGGATGAAAATGTAGAATGATTAGTGCCCGGGAATATAGATAATGACACGGAATCTATATGGGCTTGGGTTTGCGTTATTTATGTTTATTGGATTATATAAACTTTTAATGACTGCATTTATGAGGGCAGATATTTTGAATATGAAGGAGAGGGTACCGTGGAATTTGTACATTCTTTATTAAAAAACGTGTTGAAGGCGCTGTTGTTATTCATATTGTATGTAGTAGGTTTTAGACTACTGCTTTTCACTGAAGCTTATGAAGTGTGTGGTGTATTTACATTCTTAATTCCGACAATAGTAATAGCGGTAGTTTATTTCAAAAAATTTGCACATCACGATTATAAACAAACCGGCATCATATTTTTATGTTCCGCTGTTATTACATTTGTTATTACATTAATACATAGTGCGATTATAGGCTTTTTATTCGTAAATATGAGCTTTGATGCATTTGCACTTGCACTGATGGAAGGGATATGTTGTACAGTATTTTATGTTTTGCCATGTCTTATAATATCGATTGTATGCTTTATCAGATCTCGCAAAGATTTAGCAAAACAAGTGTGATATTGTTTGACTTATAGCTTTATTTACAACAGATATATAGCAGCTATTAAAGTACGCGTGGGGTTCAGCCCAAAAACCAATCAAGGGAGGTAGGTGTTTTCTATGAAATTTTTTAATAAAACTATATCTTTTTTAACAGATATAAAGCCGTTTGAAGCAGCCGACATGATAGATACCGTTATAAACGATAATCTATCTTTAGGAGAACATTTTATATTCATTGATAAAATGTTGTATAAAAAGTATAAAATGAAATCGGATAACTTATTGTATGTGAACAGTTTTTACCCCAATGTGCACGCTTGGGTTGATGCGGATGGTGATAAAACAAAAATAAAAATTGAGCTTATGTTAAATAAGACGGTTAAATGGCTGATTATAATATTAAGTGTTTTATTGCTGTCTTTTCAATTTATGATCCTGTTTGAAAAAACAGATAATGTACTTATTTCGATACTTCCCTTGCTGATGCTGGTGTTTGCCATAACATTTCCCGCGATTTGTTTTTATATTCAATCCAATAGTGTTGTAAAAGAAATATGTAAAGAATTTTCATGCAAAAAGCAATAAAGGGCATTTGTTATCAAATTTCACTTGTATTGAGCGTGGAAAGACTTTTGCATAATGGCAGTTGACCTTTCGGAAAACTCCGACAACAATCAATTACTATTCATAAGGAGGTTTATTATGAATATAGAGGAATTGTTTGATTTTCTTAAAAAAGATTACAATCTTTCATATGGGTTTCAAGAATTCAATAACTGTTATGGAGGAAATTGGACCGTACAAACACATAAGTTTTTATAACGATAGCGGTTGTTTTACGATTTATATTGAAATCCAAAGAGGAATGGTTTTTTGGTACTTTTCACGATTCAGCACGGAACGCGAGGAGTTGTGCGAAAAAGAAATCAATGTTTCTTCAATAGAACCACAAATCCGGGATAAAAACGAAAGGGTTTGGATCTTTAAGAATCCTTTTTACTATTGATATTAAGATTAAGGAGTGGTAGAAATGAAATATGTAACTCGTTTATTTGCTACATTATTATTTATTTTTATTATAATAGTCAGCACAAGAGTAAATGCTTTTGCCATGAATACCGGATTTACGACAGAGGAAGCTTCCGAGCAAACTATTAATAATATTATAAACAAAACACCTATATCTATATTGACAGAAGAACCTGCTAAGAAAACAATAGATCATTTTGATGTAAATCAATATGGAATGATAGCTATTGTTCAGAGTGTTCCTGACATAAAAACAATATGTGTTTATACAAAAAGCGGAGAATTTAAATATGCGTACAGATTTAAATGTGATGGCTCAGTTGGTGTAGAATGGGATGATAACACTTTAATGATCTATCTTGTTAGAGAATCTGTTGCATTTACTGTTAATTCTAATGGTGAAATTGAGCATATTGTAGGTATTGCAAACACAATTGAAAATAATTCATATTGGAATCACTCAGTATTTGCAAATAAACGAGTTATTTATAACACTGAATATAGATTAAACAATGACCGGGGTATTTTTAATCTGTTTGCATCATCATACACTCAGTTAGTTGTTACCGAAAATAATGGAGAGGAAAGTATAATTTATGATGTCAATAGTTCTCAAATTGTTAAAGACATAGCAACATTTATTCTTATTGTTATATTGATTTTTATTGCTATATATTATATTAGGAAAGAGTTTATTAAATTAAAACAATAATTACATGAGTGTGGCAGTGTCTGTTATAACGGATTTTTTGGTTGGTTGATTCGGAATTTAATTAAGGAGTAAAAATGAGCAATATTAGCGTTATGGTTATAGGAAATATAGACAAAAATGATGAAGAGGACATAAGATTAAGTGTAAAACAAATTGTAAATCTATATGGATATGGGGTGTTTTTCGAACTTGATTTTATTGCCCGATAATTGATTTTTATCAAAACTCTTTAATTATAAGCTTTGCAGACGATTATGGATTTAATAATTGCGAAAGACTGATTCTGCCGGATAATTGTATGTTTAATGGGATATATAACGATAATTCATTATTGGATAGAATGAATATGCTCATGGATGTTGCAAGATTTTTTCAAAAGTATGATGTAACTACTGACATTTTTATAGGGGATTGTGGTTGTAAAATTAATGAGTATTATTTGCTTGAATGCAAAATAAACGAGTTATCTTCTGAGATATCTGACTTTTTAAATAATAATGTGTGTTATAACCAAGATGTGCATGTAAAGATAGTACATTAGATAATAAACATAATATTACGTATGAATACGATGCAAACGGCAATCTTGCAATGGTATCAAAATGTGCAAGCAGAATGATACCATTGCCGGCACAAACAATAATACGTAAAGAGGGTATTATTGGCGCGGGGGATGAAAAATGTAAGCCGATTAGTGCCCGGCCCAATTGTTGTTTGAGGTGTGCAGATTGTGGGGTGAAAAAATGGAAATTAGCAATATTAGTATAAAAAACGACGGATACGTTTACTGCAAGTCAAGTTTTTATTCTGCTCAGGATAGTTTATCCGATCATTCGTGTTATTCTTTTTCACGAGGTATAAATAAGTTGATTGGTGAGATCGACTCCGGTAATTGGGCTGTAAGCTACTTGCTGTCCATGTATAAACACCGACCGGAAGATTTTGTTTTGTTTGAGCAACCCATAGTTGCTGTAAACAACAAATTGATTTCTTTAAATGAATTATCAGAGTTTTCTTGCTATATGGATAAAATAGATCCTTTGTTTTCTGCTGACAATTCCGTAAAAGAACATATAAAACAAGGCTTAGACCATAGTAAATTGAACTGTTCATATGATGATATTAAGAATTTGTTTTATATAGATAGTGAACGTTTTGAACGTCCCCTTAAAGGTGTTGGAAATGAAATTTTTAAGGCTATGGCAGCAATAGGATTCTCCTATAAAAAAGAAGTATTTTGTTTTCCTTGGTTAAGTAATAGTCGTTTTGAGAGTTATCACGAGAACATAACCGGCTTATTACAAATATTAGAGAATTTAGGAAAAACGGTTATTATCCCTGTTGGAATATCACCCCCAAAAACTTAATAACTTCAAATGCACATTAAACAGACTTACATTCTACGCTAATCTCTTGTTGCTTTTCGCCATTAGCTATTTCTAAATAGCCAATTTCAATTTTTGAAATCAGCTTGTTTAGGACAAATGGTGTTAATTTCGCAACAAATAGATCTTCCCTTAACCATTAAGTACCGCACAACAGGTTATGCGATAGGCGCCTTTGACAGCTATGTGTTTGAGAAAAACTTGCAGGGAGATATTGTCGCAATCTACAACACAAGCGGAACCTCTGTTGCAGCATATAAATACGACGCATGGGGCAATGTAATTTCCGCAACCGGAACAATGGCGAGTGTTAATCCGTTCAGGTACAGAGGGTATTATTATGATACCGAAACGGGGTTCTATTACTTGCAGTCGAGGTACTATGATCCGGCGATAGGTAGGTTTATTAATGCGGATAGTATATCCAATTTAGGTGCAGATGGAACTCTAACAGGATATAACTTGTATTCATATTGTGGAAATAATCCCGTAATGGGATATGACCCTTATGGAGAATGGAACTGGAATACTTTTTTCAGCGGTGCCAATTTGCTGATGATTGGAATAGGCGCTATTTCAATAGCGGCAGCGGTAGTAACCTGTGGGGCATCATTAGCAATAACAGCAGTGGCAGGAGCTACATTTATTGCCGGTACTATGACCGCAGTAAACGGTGTTGCAGAGATTGTAGAGGCGGGAACAGATTATAATTTTGTACGCGACGGAATGTACGGAGGAGATGCAGAATTCTACGAGGCAACTAAAACTGTGGCAAAAGTAACAGCGGAGATAGGCACTACATTCTTAGGAATGTATACTATGTCAAATGGTGGTAACATATGCTTTGCTGCAGGAACGTTAGTTTTGACGGCGACAGGTCACGTTGGAATTGAAAACATTGTAACGGGTGATATGGTTTGGGCACATAACCCCGAAACGGGAGAAACAGAGCTGAAACAGGTTGTGCAGACATTTGTTAATGAAACGAATGAGCTTGTACATGTATACACCGGCAAAGATGAGATAATCTGTACAAATGAGCATCCGTTCTATTCACCGGTCAAGGGTTGGATAGCGGCTTGCAATCTGAGAGCAGGGGATATACTTGTAACAGTTAACGGCGAGTATGTTGTTGTTGAAAAAGTACAGCATGAAATACTTGAATCACCTGTTAAGGTATATAACTTTGAGGTTGAAGATTTCCATACGTATTATGTAGGCAGTGATGATGGCGTGCTGGTGCATAATATGTGTAAAGATGTATATAGAGGGGGAGATTATAAGGTACGAAATATTGATGTGCGTACAGATAATGCGACCAAACTTCTTAAACCCGAAAGGGGAATATCGGTAAATGCAGACCCATCAAAAGTATCAAGTTTTGGTGTGGTATCAAGAGTTGATTCAATTCCTCAGGGCCTTTGCTTAAAGCAAATTGGGCCAGTTGGTCATTATGAAATTATTCCTGCATATCCAATGTCTTGGACAACTTATCAGGCATTGCTTGACCAAATTAAATATACAATAATAGGGTAAATTAGTATGATGAAAGTTTACTACTTAAATGAATTTGAAACGGATGACATTCTGTTTCTGATGAAATGTTTTAGAAATGATATATTTATTGATATTAATGGTGAAATATATAATATATTTTTCATTGAGAAGCAAAGGTTTATTTCGGAATTGAATAATCCAATGGATTGTAGTGATATTTTTATTCCGGATATTAATACCATTGTATTGAAAAGCGTAGAAAAAAGTAATATTATTAAGCAATTATCTAAAATCGGTGAAAGTACGATACGCTGCTGTATGAAGCCTTGCGCTCAAGACGGAGAAACAGTTTATTTGAACTTAACTGATGAGGAGAAGAAAGGATATTTAGAATTAGGCTGGAGAATCTCATTTGAAAAAAAGGAACTGAAATTCATTACTAATATTTGAATTATGTTCTATTCACCGGTAAAGGTGTATAACTTTGAGGTTGAGGTGTTCCATACGTATTATGTGGGTAACGGTGATGGTGTGCTGGTACATAATACTTGTAAACCTACAAGCCTAAATCAAATGCAAGAGCAAGTGAAGCGACAGCAAGTACCAAAGGAAATTATAAGAATTGATGGCCCAAAAGAAAGTGGCTTAGAAAGAATGGATGGAGGATATAGCATAATGAATTATTCGGAAATGTGTTTTCATGATTCAAGAATTGATGATGTGACATTTTTAGATAACGCTATTATTTTCAACTTTGCAAATAATATTGTAAATTATAAAACCGGCGAAATGATAGATAACTGTAAAGTTCAAGTTGACTTATCATTGGATGATGTTAGTTTTGTTTTAAGCAAGAAACACAGTATATTCAGAAGATTAAAAGTGTGGTATACTTCAGAATTTATATCTGACAAACGCTTTAAAAAAATACTATCAAAAAATAATAGTATTGAAATTTATGATATGTTTTCGAGCATTGATTCAAATGAGGTTATATGGAGAGGAGCTCCTATTGGAACAAGAGGTTATATGCGTGACGTAATTGAAATACAATTTTGTTCGGTTGACCCTATAAAATTCCATATACTGTCATAAATTAATCATAGAACATATATTTATACTTATAACAAAGCAGGAAATATCCTTACAAAGACGACTTACGGTTTTTCTTTGTCATCCGGAACGCCGACAACCACGCTTTATTCTGCTGATAGTTATACATACAGAGATAGTAATTGGAGTGATAAGCTGACATCATATCGCGGCACAACTCTTACATATGATGCAATAGGCAATCCGCTTTCATACTTTAACGGAACGTCAATGACAATGACGTGGGTGCGCGGACGAGAGCTTGCAACCGTAACAAAAGGCTCGGATACAATATCTTACACGTATGGCGAATCGGGCTTGAGAATTACGAAGACTGTAAACGGTGTCGTTCACGAATACATATACGACGGAGACCTGCTTATATCCGAGCAATTCGGTGACACATTGCTTATATATGTTTATGATGATGCGGATTTACCGAATTTGGTATAAATACGGAAAGATTATTTAAGAGGGTGTAATATGAAATTTGAAATGGCTAAAGAATTTTCAGTTGAAGAAATTGAATACGCAATGGAAAGCAATAATGTAGATGTTCTAAAACAAATACCGTTTTCTGTTGGAGAATATAGCTTGGATTTTAATCGGGCACAGAAAATATGCGTGGAATTATTGACAAATTCCGATGATGCAGAAGTAAGAGCCAATGCGGTATTGGGGTTGTCATATTTAGCACGGCGATTTAAAATGCTTGATTTGAACCTTGTATTGCCATTGATAAGAAATGAGTTGCTACATAACAAAGAATGGAGAGGAAGAATACAGGAATCATTTGAAGATATTAAGCTGTTTTTAGGTATATAGACTCAAAGCATTGAATTAAAAAGCATGTGATTCGGCGATACAAGCTCAATCAAGATAGGCAGCACTACAATATCCTTGTTGACAAAAATGCAAATAACGGCAAAGTAAATACTGTTACTTACGGCAACGGAATTACTGTAAATTATGAGTATGACGCACTTGACAGAGTGAGCAAAAAAACATATAATAGTGGTAGTGCGGTATTGACAACATATACATATGAATACGATGCAAACGGCAATCTTGCAAAGGTGACGGACAACAGAACAAAGCGAAAAACATTGTATAAGTACAACCTTGGCGGACGCTTGACGTGCAGTATAGAAACGGATACATCTGCTTCGGAAAATATTCTTGAGGTATGGTATGGTTTCGATGAAAAACACGCCTTGCAAATGGCGTATGGCAATATCGAGCTGAACTTGGCGATTTGCCACAAAATTATTTTCGTTTAGAAAAGCATAACCCAAAAACAGATGAGGTTTTAGTTAATTGGTATTTGAGGTGGTGAGAAATATATATGAATAATTATGTGTTGAAATGCAAAATTGATTTATTGTTTGATAAACAATGTTTAATGGGGATAAGCGTAGATTTGTCAGACGATATTAAAACTGCTATTGTCAACTTTGACTTATTGATATATGATAAAATAAACTCTATCTCTTTATTTGACAAAGATAGAAAAAGGACAATATTTATCAGAAAAGGAGAACGAAGGATAGATATAACAGATGATAAAATAAATATCGATATTTCTCATAAAGAGTTAGATGCAATACAGTCAATGTTGCTTGATGTTTTTATTAATAATGGATTTAATGGATACCACTATGACATTGATTTTGCATTGAATGCAGCAGAAATACAACTTAGCATAATTTTTCAATGATTAATTCTATTCACCGGTCAAAGGGCTGACAGCCGCTTGCAAGCTGAGAGCAGGGGATATACTTGAGCGGTTAACGGCGAGTATGTTGTTGTTGAAAAAGTGCAGCATGAAATACTTGAGTCACCTGTTAAGGTATATAACTTTGAGGTTGAAGATTTTCATACATATTATGTGGGCAGCGGTAATTGTGTTTTGGTGCATAATGATTGTGACCCTAAAATGATATGTAATTCTGTTAAAGATGCACCAAATTATGATAATAGGTTTATAGGTGCACAAAATGGATTAAAAATGTAAATATAAACAACAAAAATCTTCTTTCAAAATTAAATAAGGTTGGTTCAGGGGGGAAGAAAGTTTATCACAATGGATGGATTGAAAACCGGAAGGTTAGCCTACATTATTTTCAAAGTAAGAGCGGGCAAATATTTAATTTTAAAATAAAATATGGAGGGTGGTCATAAATATGGCATATTTATGTAATTTGTATATTGTTATAGACGAAGAAATGGATGTTACTGACAATCGTATAAATGGTTTTATAGATCAAATAATGGATTTAGACTTATCAGATAATGATTTATCAACTTGTATTGTAGGTGCAAATATATGTGAATTAAATAAAACTATCTGTGGTAAGTGTTGTAAATGTGGAGCATGGGTATCTGATCAACAAAATGTAGACAGCATTGATGGATTTTCGGATGGATGCTGTATTGATGGTAAGTGGTGGTGCGATTTATGCTTGCAAGAGAATCATCCAAAACATTTTTGATGAAATATGATTGATTATTAAGGAATTAAATAGTATATACAATCTTTTACATAATTACTTGTCAGAGGCAAAAATGAGATAATCTGTACAAATGAGCATCCGTTCTCTTCACCTGTAAAGGGTTGGACAGCGGCTTGCAAACTCAGTGCAGGGGATATACTTGAACGGTTAACGGCGAGTATGTTGTTGAAAAAGTACAGAAGGAGAGCCCATGCAAAAGATAGAACAATTTATCAATATACTGAATGAAATACTTGTTTACGCTGAAATGGAATCTACTAAGATTAATTCCGGATATTTTTCAGAATGGGATCAAAAACAAATAGAGAATGTTGTCTGCCCGGAAATTAATGAGTTGCTTTCATTTGCGCTTAAGGGAAAAGTTCTTTTTAAGTACGGGAAAAAACAACGAATGCTTGAATCCACTTATTTAATCACGGATTCTCTTTCTGAATTAGAAAAAACACCGTTAGGCAGTAAGATATTGGAATTACAAGAGCTGTTTAATTCATTTTAACATGGCGCAATCTTCACAGCAAACAAGATACAGGCAAGCATCGCCTTTGGGGGCAAATACATATACGGCGCGCGGGAAAATGTAATACCCGCAATTATTGGGAAAAAGGAGGGCATATGAAAGATGAAAAGAATATCATATGTTTTTTTGATTACTTCAATAGTGAATGTGTTATTATTATTGATGGTAGCTGCGGTTTATTTTGTATTGGAGTTTTATTGCTCGTTTGTGGCTGATGTAAATTTCGTGCAAATATCAAGCACATTGTTAAAAACCATATATTTTTGCTTTGGAATTGCAACATTGACATTTTTGTTGTCTTGTATTTCTGATAAAATGGTGCACAGAAAATAGTACGAAATAAAGCGCATATAAGTTAACAATGGATATGATTATGACAGAACTCTTAAATACAGTCGGTATGGAATAGTGCTTTTGACAGCTATGTGTTTGAGAAAAACTTGCAGGGAGATATTGTCGCAATCTACAACACAAGCGGAACAGCTGCTGCAACATACAAATACGACTCATGGGGAAATGTAATACCCGCAATTATCTATCGGGAAAAAGGAGGGCATATGAAAATCAATGCAAGACCGTTGAATGAAGGCGAAACATTTGTTTGTTCTATGAAAAAAGCAAAAGAAATGTTTAAAAATACAGATGTACATTTAAATTTTGCATATTATACAAGAGATTATGGCACTTTTGCCGAAACACAAGATAGATATTTCGTTAAGAAAAATATTACAGGCAGGGTTGTTGCATCGATGTATATGCATTCGGGATACAAAAGTCCAATTCTAAGTTTTTATGTAATCGGAAAAAACAACTTTTGTGATGAATTGCGAGTGGAATTTGAACAAAAGTATTTGCCCGAGTTTTATAAACTTTACCAAACAATGTTAATGGATGACGGACTTATAATTAATACTAAGCTTATGCTGGTTGAATATGTTAATAATGAACTGAAGCTGCATGAAACCGTTTTAGACAAGAAGTAGCCAAAGTATTTCTTGAAAATGCGGAATGTTTATGAAATTTTGTATTATAAAAAGCAAACCGAGAGTGTTTTTATGGCAATATAAATTATTGTGGATTTTGCCTTCTGCAACCCGATTTGTTTGGTGCATACATAGTAATTCGGGTGATAGCAATATTATTTGAATGCGCACTGATTTCACATCAAATTAACTTTGAACAAATACCGGTTGTTATGAGAACTTGCACATGACTAAAAAGGTCTTGCAAAATATAGTGTTGCAAAACCATGGCAATGAGCTTTATATGACGCATAGTGCAATGTAATATTTGCAATCACAGGGAAAAAGGAGTACATATGAAAGTTAAAGTAAGACCATTGAATGAAGGGGAGACTTTTTGCTGTTCTGTAAGAAAGGCAAAAGAAGTGTTCAGGAATACAGATGTCTATTTGGATTTTTCATATCTTGGTCGCGATTATTCGACTTGGGCAGAAACACCGGATGCGTATTTTTGGAAAAGAAATGTCAAGGGGAGAATAGTTGCATCAATGCTAACACATTCCGGAACTGAAAGTCCGATTTTAAGCTTTTATGTGGTAAAAGAGGATATATTTCCAATAGAATGCAAAATGGAATTTGAACAAAAATATTTACCCGAATTTTACAGATTATACGAAACAATGCTTAATGAAAACGGTAGTATTATTAATACCAAATTAATGATAGTGGAATATATTGAAAACAAACTGAAATTACACGAAACATCGTTAGATTGGAGATAATTTAACAGCCACAGGATGTTTGGATTTCGGAAATGAAATTTTCGCTCATGGCGGCATATACTATGATCCGCGAACGGGCAGATTTTTTAATGTTGTATGAGGCGTAATATGAAAATAGATGATCGTTTAATTAAAAAAGCCTATGCTCCATATAATAAGGAAGCACTGCATTGTTTTGGTATAAATATAATTATCTTGATAATAATTACGACAATGTTTGCCTATGGGTATTCGCAAAGAAATTTTTCGTGGGTTTGGATTACATATGTCGTGTTAATTTTAGTTTGAAAGGCGATAAAATTTAATGGCAAACAATACTGATGTTTTTAAGAATAAAGTAATAGAATTACTATCGTACTCTAAAATGAAATTAGATGAAAGGAAAAACGGTATTTTAGGAAGTGGAACAATTGAACAAATTGAAAACATATTAATTCCGGAATTAGAGTTATTATTAACCTATGCTGACAAAGGGGAAATTTATAATATGAATAAGCAAAAGAAACTCAGTATTATTTGGTACGTTCTGGATTCATGGGATTTTTATGACGAATTTACCAAAAAAGTAATCGATTTTCAAAATTATTATATTGGTTTATAATAATCATATTTGATGCGTGGGGCAAGATAATATCAACAGGTGGCACACTTGCAAGCACAATAGGTGCGTATAACCCGTTCAGATATAGGGGGTATTACTACGACACAGACACATTAGGAGGTTAAATATGTTAATTCCTGAATATTTGCAAGAAATATCTGAAACAATAAAAAAGACAAAGAATACCGTAACAATTAAACTTAAATGCAATTGCGGAGGCTCCGATTTCAAAGTGTACAAAAGTGTTGAACAAGACATTGTAGATATTGAACATGGCTTTAATGAAATAATCAGAGATAACGGTGAGCTATATTTGGTTAAACGTAATTTTTTCGGAAAAATTATTAAACGTATAAAGTGCGATAATATGTTTTGCAAAAAGCAGAGGAAAATAATAAAAGTAAATTGTGAAAAGTGTGGTATTGAGCACATAATTTTCGATAATTATAAACATGGATATGACGCTATTATAAACAAGTATGAAGGCAATGCTGCTAATTCAAATGATTTGGTTGAATTTAAATTGTGTTATTCTCACCCAATGGAAGTATTTTTGAAAATTTATCAAGACATTTTGTATGATGATTTTAAAGAAGAGTTTCACGATTTGGATTTTAACACTTATTTATATTCATTTTCAAACATTGATATTTACGGAGTTGCTTCAAAAAATAAAAAAATAAATATATATTCAGAAGAAACAGCCTAAAAAATTACCGGAAAGTTCATTAATGCGGATGATATTTCGTATTTGGGTGCAGTCGGTGAACTGACAGGCTATAATTTGTATTCATATTGCAGAAAGAACATTTTTGATGTTTTGGAGAAGCGGAAATATTTGGAAGTAAACATATCATGTTTTTTTAGGCGGTGAATATTATGAAAACCGATAAGGAAATAATTGAAAAAACGTTAGCTTTTTTAGTGACGGATTTTAATTTTGAATTTGAATACAGGACAACAAATGGAAATGAAGAGTTTTATAGCTATAAGAATAGGTATGGAAGCTTTAATTATTATCAATGGGCTCAATTTGGTGAATACCGTTTTTCGGTTATGAACATTAACGGTATTCAGGATATTCGTTTTAATGAATTGTATCCTAATATTGTTGCACAGTTTAATAAAGAGCATAAAGGATTGAAGTGGCTTTTTAAAGATTCAAGAGAAGATTATTGGAATATGATAGCTTCAATTTTAAGGCTTGAGATAAATAAAAATAATTCATTATTTGGCTTAAAATCGGTTGCTTCGGCTATAATCTGACTCTATGCAAAATTGGCGGAATCCATAATTTACTTAATTATGGATTTTTTTATGTGCCACAGACGGTGGTGAGTTCAAACAATGTTTTATGGAGAGCGTATTATCTTAATATGAATTGATTTTATTTCAAGTCAACTTTCACATACATACTGATTGCCGTTAGAAGTTGAACGTGTCTAAAATAAAAGCTTTGCTTGCAATATAGCGTTGAAAGAATATTGCATTGAGCTATATATGACGCATGGGGAATGTAATATCAGTAACCGGAACAATGACGAGTGTGAACCCGTTCAGGTGCAGGCGGTATTATTATGATACCGAGACGGGCTTCTTCCATTTTGAGGCAATGATTAAATTCAAAATCAATATTATACCTATTGACAAATTAGTATTGTTAATATATAATTGATTTAAGCTTGAAATCGTCGGATGAAGCCGCGGCTACCGATTTGTTTAAGGTGACAAAGTGGTGGATGTTATAGAGATAGAGTAATCCTTTTTATCGGTGGTGTATGGTTATAAATTGTTAAACAGCATCACCGGTACATGGGACGGCAGACGACTCAAAACGTTCACAAAGACGGGCGGAACTGTTATTACTTATACTTATGAGGAGAAATAAGGCAAATTAAGAAGGTAGGCGGCGAAAACATGGAATCATCGTTGTAACACATCAGTATGAGCGAAAGTAAGGCAATCTTAACAATCAGACACGATAATTGCCGGAGGAGACTTACATATGAACGTATTTATTATTTTATTATATGTAATTGGTGGATTATGTATATTGATGATTTGGTTAGATGAAAGTGACAGGGTAAAATGGTTTTCCATTAAATCGGAAGTGTTAAAAATAATAATAGCAATAATAGCAGTTATTTTAATAATAGTGGATGGTGTTTTGGGCAGCATATTATTTAATCTGTTGTTTGATATTTAATTTAACAATGGCTCACTTGCAAATGTTGAGTAGGACATTGAATAAATCGTGCGAACAAAAACATGGGGCAATTATTATATGTGTACTATGCAAATAATGCAGTAATGAGTGCATCCGAATATGCACATTGATAGCGGGCGACTTTGAAACGTTTTTTTAGATGCCGGATGAGTCAGCACTGCTTTAAGGAGTATAGAATGAGCGATCGTTTATTGAAGAATTGTGAAATCTTACAACAAAAATATGACTCATTGTTTAAAAAATATAGCTGTGATTATAATGAATTACTTGAATATGTAAAAGCTGATTCTTATAGGACAGAATATGCAAAAAGCGACTTAAGCTGTCATAGAGGGTATTATTGTCCAAGCTTGATACTTGATATTGTTATAGGAGGTTGCAATAGAGGCAGGAAAGTAAAACAAAAACCAAAAAATGGATACTATTATGAATATGTATTTAATAAAAAAGATGAATTGATTGCATCAAAAGTATTTCATGATACAGAATTGCTATCGCAGGAAGTAGTTTTATGGAATGGACAAACATCTCTTTCGATAGAATATGGTAAATCTCCGATTACTGCTGTTTATGAATTATGCACTATTTCTGAATGTTGCTACGATCATTACGGCAGAATTATTGAATACGAGTTGACTCCTTTCTTGAATGGTTGTTGGAGCGAAGTGCAAACTGAAAAGTATGAATATTATTCAAATCAATTTATTTGCTTTCGCGAAGAATATGATATATATAACTTCAATAAAACCAATAAAAGAAACAATGGAAGTAAGCATATGTGCTCCACAAGCTTAAAACGTTTAGATACAAATGAATTTGTTAATGCGCTTTATTCTGTGCAAAATGATCCATATACATATATTAATCAAAGAAAATATATATTTAATTATGATAACAATGGATATATTGCATCTTATTTGGTGGAGTCTTATAAGGACGATGAAGTGGTGCAAAGCATTTGGGATGGACATATTTTTGATGTAAGCAAAAAAAGGGCAGCGCCTGCAGGAGAGATATTTTAATATCATTAAGATCAACTGCATTTTGAGAAAAGGAAAGGAAACGATTGCAGCAGGCGCGTTTAATTTTTCCCCGGGATATATAATAGGCTTATATTATAAGTCCTTTGAGAAAAGAACGCGGTAATGTAATATTTTTAGGTGGGGTGATGATTAGATGAAAAAATATTGGTATAGATTGGTATATGCAATGGTTTGTCTGTTGCTTTTTATCCTACACGCAAACCAATTTATTATTTGTCAAAGGGAAATAATAATCGGAAGCATTATATGTTTGATTTGGCTTTGTGTGTTCGTTATGTTTCTGGATACAAGCAGGTATCTTCCGTTCAAAATCAATAAGTATTTTAAGACGGATTCCGGCATGGATATATTGGGCTTGTTGTGTGCGGTATATCTATTTGTCGAATTGATTCGTTTGCTTATATCGGGATCATTGAGCATTGCATTGTCAGTATGTATTGCATTTTTATCGCTTTTTCTATTGTTTTTTTTCGTGGCTTTGATCATGATCGAATTTGTTTTTAAATGCAAAGCGGAGAAACAAATAGAAAAATATATATCTGATATTGCAGATCCTGTTGAAATCAAAATTCACGATGTAAGTGTAAGTATTCCGAGTGATAGTCACTTGTTTTATGCGTGCTTGGTTTGCTGCGGCAATTCGGTTATGTATATTATAACATCGCAGTATTTTGCTCCGAAAAAGCTTCGTTTATTTAAGGCGAATAAAGAGGATTTCTATTTTGCGGAAATAACGAATTTAAAGCAACACCAAAGGGCTTTTTATTCTGATGACGTTCTTGCACTTTTTGACCATGACGATTGCGAGGTATTGGATTTCTGTAAAAGCGATTTGTCATATGATGACGAAACACTGTTTTGTGCCTGGATTAATTCAAATGGATTTTTGAAACGTGATTAGTTATCGGCAAAAAATGGACTTTAGAAAACTTAAGCCGTTCACAAAGACTGACGAAACAGTTATTTCTTACACTTATGACGAGAACGCCATAATGACAGGCAAAACCGTAGGCTCGGGATAGTATGGAATACGTTCTCGAGAGAACGGAAATCAGATATGACTACGTACTTACGTTCCTTTACGACGGCAGAACACTTACAAGGTCGGTGGATTACTTGCCGGCATTTTGGATTGTGTCGTTGATACGGGATTGAATAATTATATATGGGGATTTTATGGTTAAGATTAAAGTTATAGGCGAATTTAAGCAAGAGAACACTTACAAAGTTAGAATCGGGGATATGGAAAAAGTATTGTCATATCCTGATAAAAGTTTAGATTTTGAGATTAGTAATGAAGGGAAATACAGATTGAGCATAGAAAAGGAATCGCCTTGCATTCCGCTTGTATTGAGTGTGATTATAAATTTAATAACGTTAGTATTGCAGGGGATTATAAATATCATATTTTTTAATGATAATTTGAATTGGGAGGATGATATTGAGGCTTATAATATTAGAGGATACTGCGATCTTGATCTTAAAGGCAATGAAGTAATTCGGATCAGGATACGCGAATCGAGATATTTAAAAGATAAGAAATTGTTTTCTTTACCCCAAGTTACGGTAAGCCCAAACACTGATTTTATTGTGGAAATTTTGCCTAATGGTAATTCAATTTCGCAACGGTATAATGCTTTTGTTAAGAAGGTGTTTTCTGTCGGAATAATATTTTATGCTCTGTTTTTATATTTGTTGCACGCTGCTTTTACAATACATAATTTATGGCTATGTATATTTATTATGATTTTGATTGCCGGCGGAACTTTTATAATGTGTTTTAGTGTGTTTTCTGCGCGGAAAAAGAAAAATACATTGTTGAACTTATTTAACGGGCAAGAAACATCGCGCATTATGTTGGATAAATAAAACCAATAAAATTTTTTTATTATGACAAGACATATGACATTTGATATAGTTAAGTTTATTATTAATGATTGGGATCCTGTGGATTTATTATCTTTTGCACCCGCGGATGAATATGATGATGAAAGCAGAGCTGTTTTGTCAGCATATACTGATGATCCTTGCGAATTGGGGAATTGTATATACAATATTTTTCGGAAAAGCTTTGACGATTCATTCGGCAGGAGCTTACAAGAGTGCATTAATGTAGCGGAATTAATCATTGGCCATAAATAGTATGTAGTTTGATAGCGTTCAAACGGTATATATTTTTATGTGACCAATATATAACGGCGAATTGGACATATATACGCAAACAAATGGAAGGATAGCAAAAGGGGAAAAACATTAACCGCAAAAAGGAGGAGAAGCATGGATAATTTACATAAGGCGTTGACTGAAATCAGAAAAATACCCGAATTATATATAGGTAAAAAATCTTTGGAACGCTTATACGCATATATAAATGGATTTATAGATTGTCAACAAATATTGGGTTATGGTTATCATAGTTGTTTGGACGGTTTTCAAGAGTTTATAGAAGGAAAATACGACTTAGGTACAGATCATGATTGGGCAAGCATAATTTCATTTTTCAGTACAACCGATGAAGCGGCAATGAGAACATTTTGGAATTATTTTGATGAATTTATGAATAGTAAGAAGTAAGCATATGCTTATACTTCAAGAACGCTCGGAGCAGATCAAGACAGCAATGGTTCAAATATACCGAATTGGATGAAATAAACTGAATAAAAAGGTTAATAAATGAGAACGCATTGCCGACTTTCGTCTTTCGGAGCCGGACAAATTTATTTTTGAAAAGAATGAAAATATGTTGACAAGTTTTTTGTTTCGTGGTATAATATCACCGTTAACAAATGAGTGCTGACAATGTTACTTTTCATAAAGCTGCATTTCGTACTGTGAACATATGTATTTGCGGGAGTGACTCAGTGGTAGAGTGCCACCTTGCCAAGGTGGAAATCGCGAGTTCGAATCTCGTCTTCCGCTCCAATTTATGCACCTTTAGCTCAGTTGGTAGAGCAACTGACTCTTAATCAGTGGGTCCCGGGTTCGAATCCCTGAAGGTGCACCAGATTGCAATCCGAGCTTAAGACTGTTTTTGTAAGGCTGAAGCTCGGATTATTTGTATTCGCTTATAAAATGTTGACAGTGCGTAAATATTATTCTTTTGCGAGGTGAAAATATGACGGATATTCAGATGTTGAAGCAGATTATCGAGCATGCGAAAAATATTGTATTTTTCGGAGGCGCAGGCGTTTCCACGGAAAGCGGCATACCCGATTTCAGAGGCACTAACGGACTTTATACCGAGCAGGATGATTTGAGAGTGCCGCCGGAGAAAATTCTCAGCATAGGATATTTTAACGAATTTCCGCGTGAATTTTACAGATATTACAAGAAAAACATGATTTACCCGAACGCAGAACCGAATGCGGCGCATATTGCCCTTGCAAGGCTCGAAAAAGAGGGCAAATTGAGCGCAGTCGTTACTCAGAATATTGACGGACTTCATCAGAAGGCAGGCTCTCAAAACGTAATGGAGCTTCACGGTTCGTGCTTGAGAAATTATTGCGTAAAATGCGGCAAAAAATATGATTTGGATTATGTTCTTCAAAGCGACGGCTTGCCGTTATGCACGTGCGGCGGAATCGTGCGTCCCGACGTTGTTTTGTACGGGGAAGGCCTCGACGGATATACGTGGACGCGCGCGGAAAATGCCATATATAATGCCGATGTGCTTATTGTAGGCGGAACGTCGCTGACAGTGTACCCCGCGGCGTCCCTTGTTGACAATTACAAAGGCTCACATCTTGTAATAATAAATAAATCCACTACGCCGTATGACAGATATGCACAGCTTGTGATAAGAGAGCCGATAGGTGAGACGTTAAAGCGTGTTTTTGACGATTGAAACCGTGATAAAATCAGATATGCAGGTTTGCCGCGGATTTTTGCGGCGTGCTAAAAAACACTTGCGTTTAAGATAAAAATAGTGTATAATATATAATACAGTAAATACTGTAATAAATAAGTCAAGTTTGCCGTGCTAAGTGGGGAGATAGCGGTGCCCTGTTGCCTGTAATCCGCTCTAACAGGACTGAATCCCACTTTGAGGTTTATTTGTGTAAAGCCCGGAACCGATAAGCAGCGTTGACGACTGAGTCCTATGCAATATAAGCTCGTGAACCGTGTCAGGTTCGGAAGGAAGCAGCACTAAGCGATGAATTATATGTGCCATGGGGTTGCTTGGTTTGAGCCGGCTGTCGGGATACCGTTTATACAAATTTATCGATTTGTGGTGCACGGCTTTTTATAATGAATATTATTAATAACCCCCTCACAATCAGTTATATGGAATTTTAATTATATCGGAGCAGTTATGGGATATGTGGCATTATACAGGCGTTTTCGTCCTAAAAGCTTTGACTCTATCGCAGGGCAGGAGCACGTTGTTAAAACGCTGAAAAATCAAATCAAAAACAACAGAATATCACACGCATATCTTTTCTGCGGACCGAGAGGTACGGGAAAGACATCTGCCGCGCTTGTTTTTGCACACGCGGTAAATTGTATGTCAAATGTTGACGGCGATGTTTGCGGTGAATGCGAATATTGCAGACAGTCCGGCGAAAATATAGATATAGTCGAAATCGATGCCGCTTCAAACAACGGCGTTGATGAAATAAGAAATCTGCGCGAAATGGTACGTTATATGCCTGCTGTCGGCAGATACAAGGTGTATATAATCGATGAGGTGCATATGCTCAGCGCAGGCGCTTTCAATGCTTTGCTGAAAACTCTCGAGGAGCCGCCTCCGTACGTTATATTCATACTCGCCACAACCGAGGTACACAAAATACCCGCAACCATTATTTCAAGATGCCAGCGCTTTGATTTCAAGGCAATAACGCCAAAGGAAATAACACAGGTTTTAAAAGGCATAGCTTCAAAAATGAATATTCCGGCTGACAATGACGCTCTTGCCGCCATTGCAAGGTGGGCAAACGGCGGCTTGAGAGACGCAATAGGACTTTTTGATCAGACGATAGATTATTCGGACGGCAAAATTACTCTTGATTGCGTTAATCAGGTAATCGGTACGGCGGGAATTGATTTTACTATGTCGTTTATCGATGCGATAGCAGACGGCAATACGGCTGAATTGCTCAGAAAAACAGATGAAATTGTAAATAAGGGCAAGGATCTGGCTGTTTTTGCAAAGGACGTTACAAATCATTTGCGGAATATTTTGCTGTACTCACTTACAAAGTCCGCTGAAATGCTTGACATCGATACGGAAACCGAAAAGCTTTATTCGGATGCGGCAAAGAAATTTACAAACACAAGACTCATGCGCGCAATAGAACTGTTGTCCTCGCTTGAATCAGAACTGAGATATTCCGGACAAGCAAGAATAATAGTGGAGCTTACGCTCATAAAAATTTGCAGACCCGAGGTGTCGGATGATATTGAATCACTGCGCGATTCCGTTGAGCAACTGCAAAAGCAGATAGCATCGGGAGCAATTAAGGCAGCTCCTGCCGAGGCTCAACCACAGCCCAAAAAGTCATCGCCTGCCGCACCTGCAAAAGAGGTAAAAAAACAGGCTCCGACTGTGACGGGTGGGGCGCTTTCCGACGTATGGAAGGCATACGTAAGCGAGCTTAAAAAAACAGACGTGAGAATGTACGGATATATAAAGAACTGCACGTTTTCGCAGACGTCGGAGGAGAGCGCAGAGCTGATTTTCTCGGCAAATGACGCTGTTTTTGCAAATTCACTCGAAAGGCTCAACAAAAAAGAATTAATTTGTAAGGCTCTTTCCGAAAAAACGGGCAAGAATATTTCAATTACGGTTAAGTGCGAGGCAGCTAACCATGAGTCGGGAACCGACAAAGTGGAAAAGGCACTCGAAGGACTTTTGAGCAAGGACAAAATAGAAATTGTGTAATGCAGGTTTTGAGTCGGCTGATGCAAAATATACGCTCTGACGGCATTACGGATTAAATGTGATAAATAATTTTATAAACGGAGGATAAATTATGGCAAAGGGCGGATTTCCCGGCGGTATGGGCGGGATGAACATGAACCAGATATTAAAGCAGGCTCAGAAAATGCAGGCTGAAATGGAAGAGAAAAAGGAACAGCTTGCACAGCAGACTGTTGAGGCTGTTGTAGGAGGCGGAGTTGTAAGTGTTGTTGCAAACGGAGCAAATCAGATAGTCGACATTAAAATAGCTCCGGACGTTGTTGACCCGGACGATATAGAAATGCTTCAGGACCTCGTGCTTTCGGCAGTAAACGAAGCGCTTCGCAAGGCTGACGAAATGGTTCAGACGGAAATGGCAAAGGTGACGGGCGCACTCGGAGCTGGAATGCCCGGAGGAATGTTCAGATAATAAAAAGCAGGCAGTTTTGCCGGGCATATTTATTACGTAAAGGTACGGTGGACGGAAATGGCGGAGTATTTGAAAATTTTTAACAGGCTTGCGAATGAGTTTTCCAAAATGCCGAATATAGGCGTTAAAACCGCAGAAAAAATGGCATATTATATTCTCGATATGCCTGAGGACGAATGCGCTATGCTTATAGAGCTTATAAAGGGCGTACGCACACAGATGCACTTTTGTTCAATATGCGGCAACATGACGGACGAGGACCCATGCAGGATATGCACTTCTCCCATAAGGCGCAAGGATATTCTTTGCGTTGTTAAGGATGCAAGAGATATTTCCGCATTGGAGAGAATAAAGTGCCACGACGGTCTTTATCACGTTCTCGGAGGCTTGATATCGCCTATTGACGGAGTTCGTCCGTCAGATCTGAGGATAAAGGAGCTTATCAACAGAGTTGAGAACGGCTCGTTTGATGAAGTGATTCTCGCTTTAAGTCCGAGTGCCGAGGGTGAAACCACTGCGCTGTATATTTCAAAGCTGCTTAAGCCGTACGGAGTGAAGGTAACCAGAATTGCTCACGGTATTCCGTCGGGCGGAGAGCTTGAATATGCCGACGATGTTACACTTTCAAGCGCGCTTATGAACAGACGTGAAATTTAATTGTGTACAAAATATTAATTTCCTGTAAAAAACTGCATAAATATTAAAATATAATAAATATTGCTATTGCAAAAAACGGGAAAATAGGTTAAAATAAGACTATATTTATTGAGGAGGACATAACATATGTTTATGGATTTTGTAAGGTGTCTGTTTCTTGATACGACTGTCGGCGATGCGGCAGGCGATACGACGACGACAACCGGCGGTCAGTCACCGTGGATATTGATTGTATATATTGTTGCTATTGCGGCATTATTTTATTTTATGCTTTACAGACCTAATAAAAAGAAAGAAAAGCAGAAGAAAAATATGCTTGACAATATGAAAAAGGGCGACAGAATAACAACTATCGGCGGAATACAGGGCAAAATTTCTCAGATAAAGGATGACTCGATTGTAATCGACGTTGCTTCTGTTGCAGGCACAGAAAAGGTTAAGCTTGAAATACAGAAGTGGGCTATCGGTTCGGTTGACAGTCAGGACGACTCTGCCGCAGACTGATAACAAATATTACAGCATATTTGAATAAGCCGTGTTTTACGGCTTATTTTTTTTAATATTTATAAAAAGCCGTTGTGCAAATAATCCAAACAAATGTTTTGTGTCGTATTTTTGTCGTGGTAAAAATTGACATGGATTGATTCATATAAAATGACAATAATATATCTGCAAAACAAAACGGGAGGTGAAAATAATGGCTAACAATTACGTGGTACCGAATGCAAAGAAGGCTATGGATCAGATGAAAACCGAAGTTGCAAACGAATTGGGAATCAATCTCAAGCAGGGTTACAACGGCGACCTCACAGCTAAGCAGGCAGGCTCTATCGGCGGCAGCATGGTCAAGAAGATGATCGAGCAGCAGATGTCGAAAATGAATCCTACAAATAACTGATAATAATATTCTGAAAATAAATTGTCCGGGCACGGTAAAAGTGTCCGGACTTTTCATATATATGAATTATAATTTTATAAGCCTGAATGCTGCGGCTCTTATAAGCCTGTTGTACACGGCAAGCGAAATGCCGTCTTTGTCGGGGCATCTTGCAAACACTGTTTTCGCATTGCATTTGTCAAGCTCTCTGAGGCTTGAAAAAAGCATATGTGCCTGTTCGGCGCCGTCGTGTTCATGCCCGTATGTGATGCACGGCAGAGAAAGCATTTTTTCCTCGCCTGTAAAGCAAAGACAGTATACGCCCTCACCCTTGTGCTCTTCTGCATATTCGCGGAATTTATCAAAGCTGCCCTCGAGAATTGTTATCTCAGCCGCAGGTGCATAATGCTTATACTTCATTCCGGGAGAACGGGCTGTTTCGCCGTCTTTGAGCTTTTCCACAATGGCAGGAGAGACTTCGATTTTTTTGCCCAAAACGTATTCCATTTCTTCTTTTGTGATGTATCCGGGGCGCAAAAGCACAGGCGTATCATCAAGAACGGATATAACCGTCGATTCGACACCTCTTGCACAGCTTCCTCCGTCAATTATGAGCGGCAGACGTCCGTTCATATCAGCCAAAACGTCCTCGGCTGAGGTTGGGCTCGGCTTACCGCTGAGATTTGCGGACGGGGCACCGAGCGGCAGTCCGCTTGCCCTTATTATTGCGTTTGCAACGGGGTCACTCGGCATTCTGACGCCTACGCTGTCAAGCCCGGCACAATTTTCACTTGAAATCTTGTCGCTCTTGGGCATTATTATTGTAAGCGGTCCCGGCCAGAATGCGTCGGCAAGCTTTTGGGCATCGGCGTTTACGTATTTTACAACGTCGTAAAGCATATTGTTGTCGCAAATATGAACTATAAGGGGATTGTCCTGCGGGCGCCCCTTTGCCTTGAATATTTTTTTTACGGCTTCGCCGTCGCACGCATTTGCGGCGATACCGTAAACTGTTTCGGTGGGTATGGCGACAATATCGCCTTTTTTGATAAGCTCTGCGGCAAGAGCGATGCTTTGTTCATTAGCCGGTGTAAAAATCGTTTCCATTAAAATTGTCCTTATTGTTGAGCCGAATAAAATGTATTACTATTTTAACTCCAAATTCAGTAAAAGTCAATAAAAAACTCCGATGACGGGGCGACTGTCGGTTGTCTGCATTGTGATATATCCATATGAGTGTTAAATTACACGCGAAATTAAAGGGACGACCAATGGTCGCCCCTACATTATTCTTAGAATAATTGCGCCTTACGAGACGCGGATGTTGTTATGAAATATGCTTCATAATCATGAATGTTCCCAATGTCATTATCGAAGAATTGTTTTTGCCCAATAGAATATCCGATGCGTTTTTGAGAAATATCCATATGAGTGTTAAATTACGCGCGAAATTAAAGGGACGACCAATGGTCGCCCCTACATTATTCTTAGAATAATTGCGCCTTAAGATATGCACATGGGCAAAGCACATACCATTATTCTTCTGTATACAATTCGTCGCAGTACCAATGAATTGGGTTTTCATAAATGTATTTTATTATCTCATCATAGTCCTCTCTGCCTCGGATTATATGCTCATAAAATGAAGTTTGAAACAATTTTCCGTCAAATCCGTTATTCTTACATTCTCTCGTTGTCAACGATTTATATGCACAAACAATGTCTGTGATTGTAGGGCGGGGGCTTGCTCCCGCCGCTTCGCTCTCTAAAATCAAAACAACATGGATGTGGTTTGGCATAATTACATATTTGTCAACCGATAAATATTCATATCGGTTTTCGAGCGATAATAGCTGTTGCTCTGCAATATTTCCAAATGATGTGTATTCCATACCGATTGCTTCGGCGGGAGCAAGCCCCCGCCCTACGATGCGAGATAAAACACACCTTCT
>CAMEIT010000035.1 GCA_945918795.1 uncultured Clostridia bacterium
ATGCCGGCAGTAAGTGGAAGTAACGGAGGCAAGGGAGATATGTATATCGGCATTGATGTGGGCGGAACGAACCTGAAGGCCGGCCTTGTGGATGAAAACGGAAAGATCGTATTGTCGGGCTCGACACCGACGCTCGCGGGAAGACCTTATCAGGAAATAATTGCGGATATGGGCAAGCTCGTAAACGATCTTATTGCAAAAATGGGAATTACGGCAGCTGATATTGAATCTATCGGCATCGGTTCGCCGGGAGCTGTTAAGGACGGATATGTTGTATTTTCAAACAACCTCGCATGGAGAAACGTTCCGCTGACAAAAGAACTTCAGAAATACATAAACGTTCCCGTATATGCAGATAACGACGCAAACGTTGCCGCTCTTGCGGAGAGCACTTGCGGCGCTTGCAAAGGATATCCGAATTCAGTTACGGTTACGCTCGGCACAGGCATAGGCGGCGGCATTGTTATCAACGGCAAGCTGTACGGCGGCTCACACGGCGTAGGCGCCGAGATAGGCCATATGAGCATTGTGGCTGACGGCTTGGAGTGCTCATGCGGTGGAAGAGGCTGCTGGGAAAAATACGGCTCTGCAACGGCTCTTATTCGTGAGGGCAGACTTGCAATGGCGCGCGACAGCCAGACTATGATATATACTCTTGCTCAGGGCGACGAGAAAAAGGTAACGGCAAAGGTCGTTATAGATGCGGCAAAAGCAGGCGATAAGACGGCGTGCGAAATATTTGACAACTACATCAAGTATATAACAGTAGGTCTTATCAACATAGTAAACTGCTTTGACCCTGATGTAATTGCAATAGGCGGCGGCGTTGCGGCGGCAGGAGACTTCTTGCTCGATGCAATAAAGAAGAGCTATGAGGAGCATATATTCTACAAGGATATTGACCACGCAAAAATATGCTTTGCGCAAATGGGTAATGACGCAGGCATAGTCGGTGCGGCAATGCTTTCATAAAAAGATTAACGCTGATTATAATGTACGCTGTGCGCTCATATCCAAAGGGCGCGCAGCGGTTTATTGAAAAAACAAAGAGAACGTTTTAACCACAACGCGGGACTGCGATTAAAGCGTTCTATAATACTGTTATATTGCTGTAATAAAAATAAAATTCAGAAACGGAAACATATATGAAAATAGATACAAATATTTTCAGGGGAGCCGTAGGGGAGGCTTCCATACTGCCAAACGAACCGATGAAAAGGCATACAACCTACAAAATCGGCGGTCCATGCGATGTTATGCTTGTACCGGAAAGCGTTGAGCAGCTCCTTGAGCTTATAGATATTTGCAACAAAAACGGAATACCGTTTTATGTTATGGGGAATGGGTCAAATCTCCTCGTAAAGGACGGAGGAATAAGAGGAGCCGTAATAAAAGTATCAAACAAAATGTCCGATATAAGCATTGATGCTTCAACTGTAAAGGCCCAGGCAGGCGCACTACTCGGTACGATAGTCAGAAAAGCGTATGAAAATTCATTGAGCGGACTCGAATTTGCGGCGGGAATACCCGGCTCATTCGGCGGCGCAGTAACGATGAATGCGGGCGCTTACGGCGGCGACATGAAACAGATAGTAAAGCGGATTTTGGTATGCGACAGAAGCGGAAATTGCTTTACGCTTGAAAAGGATGAGCTTATGTTCGGTTACAGGCAGAGCGTAATAAGGCAAAAGGACCTCATAATTTTGTCGGGAGAAATGGAGCTTTTCGAGGCGGACAGGACTGCCGTAAAAGAAAAAATGGATGTTCTTGCGGCAAAAAGGAAAGCAATGCAGCCTCTTTCTCAGCCGAGCTGCGGAAGCGTATTCAAAAGACCGGAGGGGCATTTTATAGGCAAGCTCATAGAGGATGCAGGACTTAAGGGCACGGCTGTGGGCGGTGCCGAGGTTTCACAGCTCCATGCAAATTTTATTGTAAACGTAAATAATGCAACGGCAAGAGATGTTCTTGAGCTTATTGAAGTGGTAAAGGCAAGAGTAAAGGATACATTCGGAATCAATATCGAAACCGAGGTAATTGTAATAGGCGAGGATTGATGAAATGTCGTTTTCAAGCGATGTCAAAAGAGAAATTTCCAAGATAACCTGCGAAAAACGATGCTGTAAAATAGCCGAGCTTTCGGCGCTGTTGCTTACGTGCGGCAGAATAGTTCTTAAAGGGCGCATGAGGCTTGAGGTCGTTGTCGTGACGACCGAAAATAATGTTGCGCACAAAATAATAGAGCTTGTAAAATCATTGTACAGCATTAATGTGGATATATGCGTATCAAGAAATATGCGTCTTAACAAGGCCAACAAATACAGCCTTACTTTTTATGACAGCAATGCGGTAAGGCATTTGCTCGAGGAGACAACCATTATTTCTTATGACGAAGAGGGCTTGTGCTATATAAGTCACAAGGATTGGGAAAAGCTTTTGGTTTGCGATGACTGCTGTAACGCTTTTTTGCGCGGAGTTTTTGCCGGCGCAGGCTCTGTAAATAATCCTGTGAAGTACAATCACATGGAATTTGTAATATACGATATAGACTTTGCCGAAACCTTTGCAGAGTATCTCAATTCACGCGATATACACTGCAAAATTCTCGAGCGCAAGGGCTTTTACATGGTATATCTCAAGGAAGCGGAATGTATCGTCGATGTTTTGCGCGCTATCGGGGCAAGCACGGCGCTGTTCAGCTATGAAAACATAAGAATAAAGAAAAACATTAAAAACAAAGTAACACGAATAGTAAACTGCGAAATGGCAAATCAGAACAAGTCCATTGAAGCGGGAATGAATCAGAAAAAATATATTGAATATATAATCGAAAAAAAGGGCTGGACGTATCTGCCGAAGCCGTTGAGAAGCGTTGCCGAGGTCAGACTCAATTCGGCTGATATGAGCCTTGCGGAGATAGGCGAGGCGCTTGACCCGCCGATAGGTAAGTCGGGCGTAAACCACAGAATGAAAAAGATTCAGCAGATTGCCGAGGAGCTTATGCTCGAAAACGGCGATATAGATGAAATGAAATAATGCCGCCGCGGCACGAGGAGGAAAACAGTTGGCGAATTTTACACATTTACATTTGCATACGGAATACAGTCTGCTTGACGGCATGACGAGAATAGACGAGCTTATGCAGAAATGTATAGAACTCGGTATGGATTCTGTGGCAATTACGGATCACGGAGTAATGTACGGCGCCGTTGAATTCTATAAGGCGGCAAAGGCTGCGGGAATACATCCCGTAATAGGCTGTGAGGTATACGTCACAAAAGGGGATATGCACGACAAAACTCCGATGAATTCGGATTATTCTCATCTTGTGCTTCTTGCGGAGAATCAGACGGGCTACAAAAATCTCATAAAGCTCGTTTCACTTGCATTTACGGAAGGCTTTTATTATAAGCCGAGAATGGATTATGAGCTTCTCGAAAAGTATTCGGAGGGCATAATTGCACTGAGTGCTTGTCTTGGCGGCGATATTCCGCAGTTTATTTTGAACGACAACATAGACGATGCAAAGAATCTTGCAATCAGACTTAAAAACATATTCGGCAAAGATAATTTTTTCCTTGAACTTCAGAACCACGGCATAGAAGAACAGAAAAAAGTAAACAAGGCGCTTATTGAAATGTCAAAGGAGCTCGGAATAGGCCTTGTTGCCACAAACGATGTTCACTATATGACAAAGGGCGACGCTGAAGCTCAGGGCATAATGATGTGCATACAGACTCTCAAAACTGTCGAGGATGAGGATAGAATGCGCTTTGAAACAGACGAGTTCTATCTCAAATCGCCCGAACAGATGCAGGAGATTTTTGCCGAAGTGCCGGAAGCGCTTGAAAATACATATAAAATTGCGCACAGATGCTGTGTGGAATTTGACTTCAAAAACAAGCACCTGCCCGAATTTCATCTGCCCGACGGCTGGCAGGATGCGTATGAATATCTTGAATACAGGTGCTATGAGGGCGCAAAGAAAAGATACGGAGAGAATTTTTCCGATCAGATAAAAGCAAGGCTTGATTATGAGCTTTCTACAATAAAAAATATGGGCTATGTTGATTATTTTCTTATTGTAGAGGACCTCAAAAGCTATTCGGAAAGCGTAGGTATTTCAGTAGGACCGGGCAGAGGAAGCGGTGCGTCAAGCGTAGTTGCTTATACGCTCGGAATAACAGCCATAGACCCTATAAAGTATAATCTCCTTTTTGAACGTTTCTTGAATCCCGAGCGTGTAAGTATGCCCGATATTGACCTTGACTTCAGCGACGACAGACGTCAGGAGGTCATAGAGTACATAATATCAAAGTACGGACACGAAAATGTTGCCATGATAGTTACTCACGGACGTATGAAGGCAAGAGCCGTCGTGCGCGATGTGGGCAGAGCGCTTGCGATACCGTATGCCGTTGTGGATAAAGTGGCAAAAATGATTCCCACTCAGCTCAATATCACTATCGATAAGGCACTTGAGCTTAGCTCTCAGCTGAGGGAAACGTACGAAAACGATGCACAGATAAAGCGGCTTATCGATATGTCAAAAAGACTTGAGGGCTTGCCGCGACACGCATCTGTTCATGCGTCGGGTATTGTTGTCACAAAGGAGCCGATTTCGGAATATGTTCCGCTTTCCGTTACGAGCGATACAGTCACAACTCAGTACACGATGGGTCTCCTTGAAGAGCTGGGCTTGCTAAAAATCGATATTCTCGGACTGCGCTACATTACCGTAATAGGCGATACTGTTGCGGCAGTTAATAAAAAATACAATGCCAATCTGCACCTTGACGAAATTAAGTTTGACGATGCGGCAGTGTTTGAATCGCTTTGCAAGGGAGACTGCACGGGCGTATTTCAGCTTGAAAGCGGCGGCATAACGTCATTCTTCAAGGAATTGAAGCCTGTAAACATTGAAGATATAATTGCCGGAATTTCTCTTTACCGCCCGGGTCCTATGGATCAGATACCGAGGTATCTTGAAAACAGGCGCAATCCGGATAACATAAAATATACGGATAAATGCCTTGAACCGATTCTCAATGTAACGTACGGATGTATGATATACCAGGAGCAGGTAATGCAGATAGTGCGCGATGTTGCGGGATATTCTTACGGCAGAAGCGACCTTGTGCGCCGTGCTATGGCAAAAAAGAAGCACAGCGTAATGGAAAAGGAAAGAATAAACTTCATAAACGGCATTGAGGACGAAAACGGCAACATAACGGTAAAGGGCGCAGTCAGAAACGGTGTGTCGCCGGAAAAAGCAAACGAAATTTTTGATGAAATGATAAAGTTTGCCGAATATGCTTTTAATAAGGCTCATGCGGCATCGTATGCTGTCGTAAGCTATTGGACGGCGTACCTCAGACATTATTATTTTGTCGATTATATGGCGTCGCTCATATCGAGCGTTGCGGGAAGCCCTGCAAAGGTTGCGGAATATATTGAATATTGCAGAAAAGCGAATGTTAAAGTTCTCAACCCCGACATTAACCGAAGCGAGGGCGTGTTTATTCCCGACGGAAACAATATTGTGTTCGGCTTGAACGCACTCAAAAATGTAGGCGAGCAGGCTGTAAAGGAAATAACGGACGAGAGGAATGAAAACGGTCCGTACACCGGTTTTTCCGATTTTTGCAGACGCGCAGGCAAGCTGTCGTCAAACAAGAGAGTTGTCGAATCGCTTATAAAGTGCGGAGCATTTGATTCGTTTGGAAATAAGAGGTCACAGCTTTTGGCTGTATACGAGCGCGTTATGGACGCATATCACCGTATAAATGCGGCGAAAAACGATATGCAGATAAGCATATTCGATATGCTTTCGGACGATGAAAAACCGAGCGAATCGATTGAAATAGATTTCCCGGATATAAACGAGTACCCGATTGACGTCATGCTCAAAATGGAGCGCGAAATCGCGGGAATTTACATATCGGGGCATCCGCTTGACGAGTACAGTGAGGCAATGAAAGGCCTTGATTCGACGGCAATGTTTGCGGAAGTAAACGAGGCTGTTATGAATGACCCGTCTCAGCTTGACAGCATGGATTTGTCGGAATATGAAGGAAAATCGGTTTCCATCGGAGGCATTATAACGTCTGTCAAGCAGGTGTCTACAAAAAAGAAACAGCTTATGCGCTTTGCCGAGCTTGAAGATAAGGTGGGAACGATTGAGGTAATCGCGTTCCCGTCGCAGGTGGATAAATACGGAGAGCTGATAACCGTTGACAGCATAGTAATAGTTGACGGCAAGACATCATTCAAGGACGGCGAGGGTGTAAAGCTGATAGCAGACAGAATAAGACCGCTCACAAAGGAAAGAAAAACGGTTCTTTACATAAAGCTGACAAAAAGTCAGTTCGCCGATGCGGCAAACCTTTTGAATCCGATACTGCTTAAGCATTCGGGAAATACACCCGTAAAGCTGTGCGTTGAGGACAAAGGCAAGAAAAATGTTTATCTTGCGGACAGAACATATTGGGTGGAGCCGTCTGTTCAGTTGACGGTGGAACTGAAAAATATTCTCGGCAACGATAACGTAAAGCTCGTGGAATGATATTATAAGTGATTTTATATAAAAAATAAGGCTTGTTTGCACTGATGAAAAGGTTCGTGCATACGAGCCTTTTTGTTTTGCATTTTCGGGGTTTTTAAATGAAATTAATACAGACATATATTTTATTCTATGGCATATATTAATATAAAAAGCGGAAAATCAGCTCGCAAACGTCGAGAAGGTAAGATCCGAAGATTAAATATTTCCGCATAAAACGGTAATATTGAACGCAGCTCGGGACTTTGAGCTTTTATGCTTTAATTATAAAATCTTTTTTATAATGCGCGGCATAAAACCGACACACTTATTCTGCCAAAGCTCCTATAATAAATATATGAAGCGGATGTAAAGTATTATGCTTTGATTGCAATCAAGCTCACTAAAAAGAAAGGAGCCCCTGCTTTGAAGGGAAACGTATCATGAGGGTTGTTTATGTTTATGCGGATATTGTGGTTTTAATAAGCATATTGGCGTTGGTTCCGATGCTCTGGGGAGTATCGAGAGCCTATGCGCTTAAGTTCAGATTCATAAGAGCAGTGGCGGCGGCTTTTGTGAGCGGAACGGTGACGCTTTGCATGATACTGCTGAGAATGACGTATTTTGAGATGATAATGTGTTCATTGGGCGCATTTGTTGTAATGATATATATTGCCTTCGGGAAAATAAAGTTCAGGCTTGTGTGCCATGCGGCGGGAATGCTGTTTGCCGAGACGGTACTTTTGTGCGGATTTTGTATGCTTGTAAACAACGTTTTTTCGGAATATGCGAGGAGCTTTATAAGCCTCGGGTGCATGGTGTGCGGAATTGTTCTGCTTATTGTCGTGATACGCATGAGAAAATCGGCTTATGCCGTGAGCGCACAGGCATCCTCAGCTCAAAATTACAGGATAACTCTCTCCATGAACGGCAAAACGGTTGATATTGATGCTGTTTTGGATTCGGGCAATATGCTTACAGAGCCGCTTTCGCAGTGCCCTGTAATAATATTGAATGCCGCGCTTGCAAAAAAGAAATTCAACGATGACATAGTAAAGCCTATCGAAAATCAGAACAGTAAAAATATTCGCCTTGTGCCTTTTCGCACGGCTGATTCAAACGGAATAATGACGTGCGTAAGAACAGACGGCGTGAAGATTATGGAGCACAACGAGTGGCGTGATGCGGGAGATGTGTATGTGGGTATTTCCGACAACATAAACTGCGAGGCGCTTATAGGCACTGAAATTTTGAACAGAGCAGTATGACGCGGCAATGAAAATATGAACATTATAAAATTATATAAGGAGGTATACATATGGAGGGTTTTTGGAGCAGGCTAAGGTATTATTGGATGCGCTTTATGAGGTTATTTTGCAGAAAACGAGCCAATTCGATGCTGTGCTACATTACGTCGGGGGACAGTCTGCCGCCGCCGCTTCGTCAGGAGGAAGAGGCAAGGTACATATCGCTTATGGAGTCGGGTGATGAAAAAGCAAAAAACAAGCTTATCGAACACAATCTCAGGCTTGTCGTGTATATAGCGAGGAAGTTCGATAACGCGGCAGTGCCTATGGATGACCTTATTTCGATAGGAAGCATAGGGCTCATAAAGGCAGTCAACTCGTATAATTCCGAAAAGAACATTAAGCTTGCAACATTTGCGTCGAAATGTATAGAAAATGAAATACTCATGTTTCTGCGCAAAAACATAAAGAATAAGGCGGAGGTGTCGCTCGATGAACCTCTGAACACAGACGCCGACGGGAATGAATTACAGCTTACGGACGTGCTCGGCATATGCGATGACAGCGTTTATGAAACGACAGAGCAAAAGGTAATGAACGAGGTTCTGCATAAGGCGCTCGGAAAGCTGAAGAATAAGGAACAGCTCATAATCGAGCTCAGATTCGGGCTCAACAATAAAGATGAAAAGACACAAAAAGAAGTGGCTGATATGCTGGGAATATCGCAGTCTTACATTTCAAGGCTCGAAAAGAAGATAATAAAGAAGCTGAAAAAAGATATAGTTCAGGTAGGCTGAAATAAAAATGCGGGGCTTTGGGCAAGCTCCGCATTTTCAGGAGTATATGGGGTATTTTTTAATTGCTTTTATTTATTTACTATTATTACAACCCCCTCGGCACAAAGCTTGTTTTCGGGTACGGTGAGGAGGTCGCTTTTGATAAGCTCTTCGGAAAGATCATATGCCAATTCTCTTGAGGCAACCAGCTCGTTGTACTTCTTGTATTCACTTAACAAATGCTTCGGAATGGTCTTTTTAATATATACAGCCATTTTTTGTGCTATCGAATGTGCTGTAACGTCAAGATCTTCTTTGGCAGATGAGAAAATATTATAAAAATCCACCCGTCTTTCGGAAGTGATTACGATTACTTTCGGTTCTATAATATTTCCTGTTTTGCGCAAATATCCGCTTTCAATGGCTTTTGCGGCAATTTCTTTTTCATTGACTGAGAGCACATTGACGTCAAGTCCGCCGATAGCGCGGATTGTCATTAAAAGCAGGTCATCTGTTGCAATATTATGTCTGCAGTGGAAATGAGGCTTTATTCTCGGTCCGTATAAATTTATTACTTCGATTTGGCGGTATCCGCATATGTTATAGGCATGTGCTGCATCACAGCCATATACGGTATCATGAATTGATTCGTTCTCCCCCTGAACAAGAGCGGCAAGAGTGTAATCTTGCTTGGAAGATTCAATATCGGCAAAGTATTCGTTTTCTATAATATTATTGACGGTATCGATAATTGAATACGTTAACATAGGCAGGGCAGACCACAGAATAAATTTCGCATCGTTCTGCTTGCTGAGGAATGGGAACGAAAATATTTTATCATGTTCTTTTTCTATTGCTTTCTTATATGCACGGACTATTTCGGGCAAATATTCTTTGTAAATAGCCGATGCTTGCATAGCCTCATCAGTATCTGCAATGATTATGTTCGAAATATACTTGCCGTTGCTGAGCTTGCGGAGTAAGCCGTAATTCCCGTTTACACCGCGGCACTGTATTTCAAGCTCTTCCTCAACAAACAGCATTGGGATTGAAAGTGCATCGGAAATTTCTTTTGCGGATTTTGCTTCTTTTTTGCACATATAAACAATGCTCTGCGACAATGTACGCATTGCTTGCTCAGACGGATCATTATTTACGGGGTTTCCCGAACCCATAAAATTAAAACGTACGGGTTTAAGCGATAAATTTCTGCTATCCATTTTTGTTACCTCTTTTTTGATGATATTTCGGGCGGAAAATAATCTTTGCTTTACTGCGGTTTCGGAAATATCGAGCACTTGAGCTATTTCGGCAATTTTTATTTCATCGATATAGTACATTATCATAACATCACGGTATATCTTTGATAAAAACGATATTTCGCGGATTACGGACTGAAGCTGTTCAGACTCCTCGTTTGCCTTAAAATAGTCGGTTTCGTCTATCTGCATATTAATGATTTCATCTGAATATTCCGTATCAAGCATCATATCATTGCGTATTTTGCGATTCTTGGAGTAGTCTGCATACGTTCTGTGAGCCACTGTCCACGCAAATGCGTAAAAGTTCTTAATGCTTACGTTTTTGTTTATTGTACGCAGCATTGACAGTATAATATCGGAGGTAAGGTCCTCTGCCTCATGTGACGTACTGCAACGCTTGTATGCAAAGCCGTAAAGCTTGTCAAGAAACTGTTTATCCGAAAGCAGTTTGATTGTTTCCTCTTTGTTCATAATTTTACCCGTTTTTTCATTCATGAATGATTTTTACACCGATATAGTCTTGACAAAAATGGTTTGGTTAGCAAAAAAACATGAAAATTAATAAAATAAATTATAATATTTCGATTTTTTACAGGGAATATGCTGTTGGTAAAAAATATTTCGCACCCGGTGTGAGTGCGAAATATTAAAAGCCTTGTATATTTAGGACGGTAATTCAAAAATTACCGGTTGAGCTGTTTTTTGTAGTAGTTCATGAGACAGCCCGAAACGATTATATCGCGTTCCGCAGGCTCAAGACCTGCCAAGGACAGCTCGATATTAATTACTCTTCCGTCGGCTTTTACTATATATGCGGGAACCGTTTTGTCCATAGCTTCAAGCGAGCTGAGTGCGTGCGGAATTACAACCGCGTCATCGGCTTCTATATCGGGACGCTCTGCAATCGTAAAGGGCAGCATACCCCAATTTACGCAGTTGCTTCTGTAACGCTTTGTCGCGTATTCGATAGCGATATTTGCCCAGCCTCCGAGCACTCTCTGACATGAGGCCGCCTGCTCTCTTGCAGAACCGTCACCCGGCTTTGTGGCATATATAAGGCTTCCGACGCCTGTGTTGTTCCAATCAAATTTGATGCCGCAAGCCGATTCTATTTCTTTGAGCTTATCGTCTACATTGCCCTTGCAAAGCTCTTCGTATATTGCTTTTGCGGCTTTTGCACGTGATACGTATTTAGGTTCGCGGCGGCTGAGGGCAAATTCCGCAAGCTTCATTGGGTTGGAACGGTATGACGATGTTTCGCCCGACGGAATAAGCTCGTCTGTCGTTGTGACCTCATCATCAAGCACAGCGGCGGCAAAGAGAATGAGAGATTCTTTCATTTTGGGGATTGTCGGCCAGTCAACAATATTGGGCCCGTAACGAAGCTCTACGCTCTTATCGGGTTTTCCGAAGCCGTTATATACTCTGTTTTTATATATCTGCGAATTGAATTCGTATTCATATGAGCTTGACGGCATTTCAACTTCTGTTGCAGGCGTGATTATACCGCCGTTGAGTGCTGTTGCGGCAATAGAACGAGCATCCATAAGTGCAACGCCCGCAATCTGTCCCTGAGCAGGCTTTGAACCCTCTCTGTTGGGGAAGTTACGTGTTGTATGGCGTATGCTCAGTGCACCGTTTGCGGGAACATCGCCTGCGCCGAAGCACGGACCGCAGAATGCTGTCTTTATAACGGCACCGAACTGCATAAGCTTATTGATCGAGCCTATTTTGTTGAGCTCGTAAAATACAGGTTGGCTCTGAGGATAAATATTCAGTGTGAAAGCGTCTGTTCCGGAAGCACTGTTTTCAAGCATATCGGCAGCGGTATATATATTCTCAAATGTGCCGCCACTGCAGCCTGCGATGATTCCCTGGTCAGCCATAACGCCCTTTGGTGTTATTTTACTGCGTAAAGAGAAATCCTTCACTCCCATTGTTGTGCGTGCGTTTTCTTCTATTCCCGCCAAAATATCCTCGGCGTTTTGCGTGAAGTCTTTTATTGTGTATACGTTGCTCGGGTGGAACGGAAGCGCTATCATAGGCTTAACCTCGCTCAAGTCCATATAAACAACCATATCGTAAAGAGCTATATCTGCAGGGGAGAGTTTCTTGTATTCGTTTTCTCTGCCGTGTATCTTAAGATATTCGTGTGTTTTTTCGTCCGTTGTCCATATCGAGGAAAGACAAGTCGTTTCAGTTGTCATAACGTCTATTCCCGAGCGGAAGTCCATTGAAAGGTCATTGATGCCGGGACCTGCAAATTCGAGAACCTTGTTTTTTACAAGACCGCCGGGGAATGTTGAGCCTATAAGGTCAAGAGCCACGTCCTGAGGACCGACTCCGAGCTGAGGCTTGCCTGTGACGTACACAAGAACTACTTCCGGTCTTTTCACGTCATATGTTCTGCCTACAAGCTGCTTTACAAGCTCCGGACCGCCCTCGCCTATTGCCATTGTACCGAAAGCGCCGTAACGTGTGTGGCTGTCCGAACCGAGGATCATTTTGCCGCAGCCTGCCATCATTTCTCTCATGTATTGATGAATAACGGCAATATGCGGTGGAACAAATATTCCGCCGTAGCGCTTTGCCGCTGAAAGACCGAACAGGTGGTCATCTTCATTTATAGTGCCTCCGACAGCGCAAAGACTGTTATGACAGTTTGTCATTACATACGGAATGGGGAACTGCTCAAGACCGCTTGACTTTGCAGTCTGGATTATGCCAACGTACGTTATGTCATGCGATGCCATGGCATCGAATTTGATTTTAAGCATATCACTGCTCTCGGAAACGTTATGATTTTCCATTATTGAATAAGCCATTGTGCCGCGCGAAGCGTCGGCAATGTCCTCTTTTGAAGCTTTATTTAATCCTCGGCAGGAAAGAGAATTGTTTATCGATTCAATATCGCTTGCGTCATAAACTTCTTTTCCTCCCACAAGGACAAATTTGCCTTTAAGTACCTTCATAAGTGTATCTCCCTTATAATAATTAACATAGCATTATTATACAATATTTTCCCGAAAAAATAAAGAGGAAAATACATAATAGGCACGCGGTATATGATGAGACGATTATTTTTCCCTCTTTCCGATACGACGTGCGATTATTCCGCAAACTATCTGAACAATGCATATTCCGACAGGGATGAATATCATATATTTGCCGATGCGGTTAATGTTTTCATCATTCGGAATCAATGCCAACAGCCCTAAGACTATGAAAAACAGCAAAACAAGTGAATTGTTGCGCCGGTGTTTATTATTAATAAAAAGACAAAGCGTTGCTTTGCAAAGAACTTTTTTACTTTTCGCTATTACTTATTACTTCCGGAAATCCGGAATGCGAGTATGAGAAAAAGTAAAAATCTCGAACGCTGACACATTCGGGATTTTCGGTACGAGTGTTCATAACGGATTTGAATAGAAAAAGAGTGTCCGTAAATCCGTTACGAACACTCTGACTGGTCTGGGTGACAGGAGTTGAACCTGCGACCTCTTGAACCCCATTCAAGCGCGCTACCAAACTGCGCTACACCCAGATAATATATGCTTTCTGCGTTACTTATACCAAAAAGCATAGTAAGTAAAAGAACCGACCGACAACCGCAATCCGTTTTTCAGAAGCATAGGCACAGTAACCTATGCTTCTGAAAAGATATATAACATAATAGTTTAGACGGAAGATTCTAATTAACTATCAGTTTTTTTCTGCTTCTCTTATTTCGTCAAGCATTTCCTGCGGGAAGAAATCCCCGAGATTGATAGTCATATCCTCTTTTGTATAAGCAGAGGAGGATTCCTGTCTGTCGCTCTTGACAACCTTCTTTTTCTTCATTCCGGCGTCTGCGGCAGGCTTGTCAGCCTTCGGCTTTCTCTCACCGTTAAATGCAGGCTTTTCCGGCTTCGGCTCAAGTGCTTTCTTACTGATGCTTATACGACGCTTTTCAGGCTCGAAAATAACGATCTTAGCTTCAACTTCATCACCGACAGCAAGAACGTCTTCAACCTTTTCAACTCTCTTGCGTGAAATCTGAGAAATATGAAGTATAGCGTCGATATGAGGCTCGAGAACTACGATAGCACCGAAATCAGTCAAACGTACAACCTTACCCTTAACTATGTCGCCTACGGCATATCTTTCTGCAACTGTTTCCCACGGATGTGTAAGAAGAGTTCTGCGGTTGAGCGAAATCTTGTTGTTCTCTTTGTCGATAGCAACGATCTTAGCTTCAACCTCGTCACCTACGTTTACAACGTCTGTAACGTTCTTAACATTGTCCCATGAGAGCTCGCTTATATGAATAAGACCGTCAAACAATCCGAGGTCAACAAACGCACCGAAAGGTGTAACGTTCTTTACCTTGCCCTTGACTATATCGCCGACCTTATGTGTTTCCCAAAAAGCTTCTTCCTTCTTTTTGCGCTCTTCAACTGCTACTATTTTTCTTGAAGCAACGATTCTCTTAGCCTTAGGATCAACATCAATGAATTTTACCTTAAGCTCTTTTCCTACAAAAGTCTCAGGATTCTTTACAAAGTGAACAGCCAGATGCGATGCGGGAACAAACACTTTGAAAGTACCGTATGTACCCAATGCGCCGCCTTTTACTGCCTCGGTTATTTTAACCGTAACAATATCACCGTTTTCTTTAACTTTGATCACTTCGTCCCATGCAGCTCTCTCGAGTATAGGCTTTCTGGACAATATAACATTGCCGTCACCGTCGTTAACCTGAACGACCTCAACCTCAACCTCTTCGCCCACAGAAACTACGTCCTGAAGCTTTACACCTTCCTCAAGCTTGAATTCGCTCTTCGGAATAATACCGTCTGCTTTGTAGCCCAAATTTACATAAACAGCATCATCTGTAACAGAAATTACAACGCCCTTTACGTACTGACCGTTTCGCAGTTTTACCATTGACTTTTCAAAGTCTTCCATTGTTGCTTCTTCAGCAACGTTCTCAGCAACTTGCTCGTTAGCAACAGCTTCTGTTGCTTCGGCAATCTTCTGCTCTTCCGTCATTCTCTCAATAACCTCCTTGATCACCCAATCGGGTGTCGATGCTCCGGCAACGATTCCAATGTTTTCGATGCCCTCAGATATATTAATAACATCAGCTGCAGATTGTACAGCAAAAGTGTTATCACAATGTTTTTTGCAAAGCTCATACAACCTTTTAGTGTTTGAACTTTCCTTGTCCCCGATAACTATCATCATGTCTGCGCTTGAGGCAAGCTCCTCGGCAGCCGACTGCCTTTGAGCGGTAGCCGAACAAACCGTATTAAACACAAGCGCCTCGGGTGCTTTCTCGGTTATAAGGCGAGCCATATCTTCAAAATGAGAAACGTCCGCCGTGGTCTGAGCCACTACGCAAAATTTATATTGTTCTTTGTCAAAGGGGATATTTTGAATTTCAACGGGATCATATACGACGTATGCGTCCGACGAAGCCCAACCAATTATTCCCATAACCTCAGGATGCGCCGCCTTGCCTATTACAATAATCGTATATCCCTTTTCGGAATAATCGCTGACGAGCTGATGAATCTTTTTAACATACGGGCAAGTAGCGTCAACTATGCGCAGACCCTTTTCTTCAGCCTGCTTATAGACATCCCTTCCGACGCCGTGCGATCTTATGACAAGAATGCCGCTTTCAACATCAGAAACAGAAGCAACCGCTTTAACACCCTTTGAAGCCAATTCATCAACTACAAAAGAATTATGGATTATAGGCCCAAGCGTATAAACGCTTTCCTTATTGCACTCCGCTTCTTTGAGAGCCATATCAACGGCTCTTTTGACTCCGAAGCAAAAACCCGAGTGCTTACTTACTGCTATATTCAAACAAACCTCGTCAGCAATCCGCTCAAAAAGTGCGGTACTAAAAAACTATATAAATTGTACACCAAAACTCAAAAAAATGCAATCATTTTTTTAATGATTTATAAACATTTTCATAAATTTTTTGTGTAATTTTATTTCTGACGTCATCATTAAGGCGTTCCTTATACAAATCGGTCAAGTCCAGAGGCTCCGAAAACACAATTTCGCACTTTGAAAAGAGCTTGCGGTTGCAATTTATTGTTGCAGTAACCACCTGTGCCTTTGACATATGTGCAATAACTGCGGCTCCGTTTTGAAATTCAAGCAGGTCTTTATCGGTTCTGTTTCTTGTACCTTCAGGGAATATGCCTACTACTTCTCCGTTCTTCAGCTTATTCACGCCCCACTTGACAGCTCCCAGATCAGACGCGGTATGTGAAACGGTTTTAACTCCGAGCACATCGCCCATGTACCATTTCAAGAACCGTCCGTTCGTAAGAGCCTGTTTGGCAAAGAAATATATATATCTTTTCCTTTCGGCAACATAAAGCAACACAGGGTCTTCTGCCTTTCTGTGATTGGCACAGATAAGAACGCCGCCTTCTTTGGGAATGTTCTCGGCGCCGATGACGCGAAAACGATACTTGATTCTGAAAGCTACCGTAGCGAGCACCGCTGAAATGCTTCTTATTACCTTATTGAACATTTATAAATTACCTTTCCAAACCGTCGTATAATATTCTACCACATATTTTCAATTATTGCAACAATTTTTTGTATATTTTTTCTATTTTATTTCAGATTTTTTTTATTTGCCTTAAAACAATGTTGCGAATGGGCATTTTATATCTCAAAAAAGCACTGTTGAGGGCATTTTGAGATATAATGATACAAATTACCATCTGTTTTTTCATACCATGCATTGATGTATCGTTTTATTAAAGCACAAATATAACAATATGAATCAGAAAGTGTATTTTGTATTTGAGGTCTTAATACCTGAGCATTGCGATTATTTCGAGCACGCCCTCGATAATAAGCAGAACACCCGTAAACGCAAATATCCATGCGATTGTACCTCCCTGATTGAAAAGCAGACAGGCACCTGCCATAACGGTAATTACGGGCTTTATATATGTGAGTATTTTCCTTGTGAAGCTCATATTGACGGGGCAGAACTTGTGAATATTGAAAATCTGCAAAAGCCCCACAAGAATAATCGACGCCGCAAGTATATACAGTGCGAGATTTACAAACATCCACCCGAAAACGAGTATACATACGCCTATAACCGCTTTTATCAAGCCCAAATTCGGCATTCTGTGTATAAAATCGATAATTGCCGATACAATAGCCGCAACGCCCAAAACAGTCAGTGCTATACTTATAACATCGTCCTTCATTATTATTAGCATGAGTCCGACTGCAACTGATATGATTGCCGAAGCAATACCTTCCTTTTTGTTCATGGTTATTTTTCGTTCTCCTTTTTAGTTGTCTGAGCCGCCTTTAATATTTCCGGTATTGAAACTTGGTATATGAGCAACAGATTCTTCAGTACGGTTTCCTTATCCTGAGAAACTCTGTTTTTTATCCAATCAATAAGGATTCCCGCGGCGGCTTCCGTATAAAATTTGGCAAGGAATTCCTTAAAAGAGGGGTCTACCGATACGTTCAGCTTTTCTTCGCCGTTTTGGATAGTTGAGCTTAATAAACCCTTTACGTCTGTATCAAAAAAACGCTTCAGCTCCTCGTACCCCATGGAATCGTAAGCACAGTTTATGATGTGCTTGTTTTCTTCCACATAGTTCATTATAAAACGGAATGCCTCTTCCGTATTTACCATAATATCAAATTGCTTGACTACTTCAATTGCTTCTTCTTCAAGAGTCCATTTCAAGAGGGCATATATATCGTCAAAGTGATAGTAAAAAGTATTTCTGTTTACGTTGCATTCGGCAATAAGCTCGCTTACCGTTATTTTTGAAAGCGTTTTCTTTTCCATTGCCTTTTTTAATGCGGCGGAAAGAGATTTTTTTGTTCTCAGGGACAATTCTTTGTTGGTCATATGTATTTTACCTCATACATTACAGTATTAATCATACACTTATTATACATCTGACCGTAAAACGATTCAACGGTCAATGTTGATACATTTGTCCCTTATCTGTTGAATAAGTATATATATCGCCCTCAAAATGCGGCACTCAAAAATGTCAATCCGCATCAAACCGATATAAAAACCATTCCTCGGATATTTGTTGAAATCCCACCGATTCAAACATTCTCCGACTTTGTGTATTGAACGGGTAGATATTTGCCTTTACCTCTTTCAACCCCTTTTCTCTTGCAAGTGCAAGCATATTGACAATACATCTGCGACCGATGTGAATGTTTTGATACTCCTTGCAGATAACGATACTGACCTGTGTGCCGTCATGAAGCGAAACATCTCCGACAAGTCTGCCGCGATACTGTATATAATAACACTCGCCGTGAGTGCTCAAATAAGAATACATTCGGTTCAGCATATCCAATGTATACGTGTGGTCAATGTTGTCGACTTGTTTGCATACATCGGGGTCTTGATACCATGCAAGGGTAACATTTGTGTTTGGATAATAGGGAATCAGAGTAATATCGCAATCGACAATTCTTGCTTCCATTTTGTTCTCCGAATTTTAATATATCAGTCTGTTCATTACATATTATTTTACCACAATACCGTAAATTTTTCCACCATGAACATAAAAAATGCCCGAATAGGTTTTATTCTACTCGGAAATTATTATGCCGCACACAATTATTGGCACATCAGTCAATTTATGATATAATTAACACCGAATTACAGATGAAGCATTTCCTTTCAAGGACGGTGCTTTTTATTATGTAATGCGATCATATGCCGAAAACAGGAGAACTATATGAAGCAGGAAGAAAAAACGAAGCTTACGGTTGCAAAAATCATAGATGCGGCAATGCACGAGTTCGGCAAAAACGGATATACGGGAGGTGCCGTAAACAATATTTGCAAGAGCGGCATCAATAAGGGACTTGTGTACCATAATTTTAAGGATAAGGATGCTCTTTATATGGCGTGCCTTGAAATCAGCTGCAATAAATTGGTTGACTATATTAAGGAGAAAAACTGTACGTCGGACATTCTGAAGTACATGGAGGCAAGAATGAGCTTCTTTGAAGCTTTCCCCGACGAGGCACACATATTTTTTGAGGCGGTTCTCATGCCGCAGGAGCATTTATACAACGACATAAAAAAGGCTCTTTGCGATTTTGAGAAAATAAATGAAGCAGTATACCGAAACACTGTTGCAGGCTTAAGGCTTCGCGACGGTGTGACAATGGATGATGCTGTTTTGTATTTTCACGAGATGCAGAATATGTTCAATGCGTACTTTTCAAGCCCTGCATACCGAAACACGGCATTTGATGAAAAAATAATATCGCATGAAACAAATCTGCCTAAGCTCTTGAATTTCATGCTGTACGGTATTGTAAAAGGAGATGACGAGGAATGATACTTGATATTATTCGTTGGCTTGCAACGCTTGCGCTTGCTTTTGCGGCAGGAAAGCTGATGCAGAAAATAAAACTGCCGTCAATTTTGGGCTGGCTGATTGTGGGGATGATTTTCGGACCGCACGCGATAAATCTTATGCCACGGGAAATCATTGACGCACAGTGGTATAAAGTAATAATAATGTGGATGCAGTGTGCATTCGGATTGATGCTCGGTTCTGAGCTTATATGGAAAAGACTGAAATCATACGGGAAAGCGCTCGTCATAACGACGCTGTCTCAATCGCTCGGAACTTTTTTGATCGTGTCGCTTGTGTTCGGTATTATATTCGCATTTACCGATGTGCCGATTTATTTGGCTTTCGTTTTCGGCGGAATTGCGCTTGCGACGGCTCCTGCGCCTGTGCTCTCGATCGTAAACGAATTTCATGCAAAGGGACCTGTGACGGATACGCTTTTGCCCATGGCTGTGCTGGACGATATTGTGGGTATAGCGGTGTTTTTTACGGTGAACTCTTTTGTTGCGCGTGAGGTTTCGGGCGGAGCTGTGCCGTTGTACATGATACCGGTGATGATTCTTCTGCCTGTAATAATCGGTTTTGCGGCGGGTTATCCGACAGGCTTGCTTTTGAAGAAATGCCGAGGCAAATTCAAGACACTTGCACTTCTTTTGGCGGGAATAACGCTTACGGTATTTATAGGCTGGATTATGAATACAAAGGTATTCTCGGGAATTTCGCTTAATTATATGCTTATGGGTGTTTCGTTTTCGGCAGTATTCGCCAATATGCTGAGTGAAGAGAGGCTCGGGGAAACAGTCGGCGTTTTCCAACCGATACTCGGAATAAGCTTGCTTGCAGCGATAGTCGACCTCGGTGCGCCGCTTGATTATCATTTGATAGTCGGTGCGGGACTTTATACTTTTGTTTACATTGCCGCAAGAGCCTTCGGAAAATATTTCGGCGCAAGGATGGGGGCATCTGCTATGAAAATGCCGGATACCGTCAAAAAATACCTCGGCTTGACGCTTCTGCCGCATTCGGGCGTATCGCTTGTGTTTACGGGCATCATATGTGCTGTGCTTATGCCGTCGGCGCCCGAGCTTGCAAAGCTTGTACAGGGCACAATAGCCGCCGCGGCGGTAATCAATGAGGTAATAGCAGTAATAGCTTCCAAAAAAGGATTCGAGCTTGCGGGCGAAATCAAATGCAAATGATCGATTCGCTTTGCAGTGAATAAAATAATATTTAATGCCAAACATAATATTGCAGGTCTGCCGCATCAAAAGCGATCGCGGCAGATTTTTTATCCAAAAGACTGCAAAAATATACGCTTCGGAAACGTTTTTCGCGCAACGGATATTGTGATTTGCAAATAAAACTGTATTTTACATAAAAACTGCCGAAATGTTATATGTAATACTTGCTTTTTTGTGTAAATTTTAGTATAATAAACAGTATGAACAGACAGATTTTCGCGGAAATGTTTTGAGCACTTCAGCGTCACAGCAGAGCCGCTTCTATTGACGCGGCTGTTATTTGCAATACAGAAAGGAATGCCTTGGGTGAGTAAGGCATGGTAAATTTAATGATGGATAAAGATACATTAACAATCAATACGATAAGAATATTGTCGGCAGAGGGTATACAAAAGGCGAAATCCGGACATCCCGGACTGCCTATGGGTGCGGCACCTGCTGCATATACACTTTGGTCAAAGGTTATGAATCATAACGGCAAAGACCCTAAGTGGGCAAACAGAGACAGATTTGTATTATCTGCCGGTCACGGTTCAATGATGCTTTATTCTTTGCTTTACTTGTTCGGATACGGTCTGACAATAGATGACCTCAAGAATTTCCGTCAGTTTAACAGCAAGACGCCCGGACATCCGGAATACAATCATACGCCCGGTGTTGAAATGACAACGGGACCTCTCGGACAGGGACTTTCTTCCGCAGTCGGCATGGCTATTGCGGAATCGCATCTTGCTTCTGTATTCAATACAGAGGATTATGACGTGGTTGATCACTACACATACGTTTTGTGCGGCGACGGCTGTCTTATGGAGGGAATAACGGCTGAAGCTTCATCACTTGCAGGCTCGCTCAAGCTCGGAAAGCTCATTGTTTTCTATGATTCAAACAATATAACAATAGAAGGCTCCACAGATATAGCTTTTACGGAGAATGTTGCCGAAAGATATGACGCTTACGGCTGGCAGGTAATAAAGGTTGACGACGGCAACGATACCGAGGCTATTTACAAGGCGGCACTCGAAGCAAAAGCAGAAAAGGAAAAGCCTTCCATAATCATCGTAAAGACGAAAATCGGATACGGCTGTCCTGCAAAAATGGGCAAGGCTTCTGCTCACGGTGAACCGCTCGGAGAAGATAATATTAAGGCTACAAAGGAATTCCTTGGCTGGAAATGGGACGAGGAATTTTATGTTCCCGATGAAGTCAAGGAGAATATGGCGGGAATAATCGCAGACGGCGAAAAGAAGCAGGCTGAATGGGAAAAGATGTTCGCCGAATATTGCGCAAAATATCCGGAAAAGGCAGAGCTGTGGGATAAATATTTCAACAATACTCTTCCGGACAACCTCATTGAGAATGATATATGGAATTATGAGATAGATGAAGCAACACGTGTTACGTCGGGCGAGATGCTGAACAGAGTTGCCGCTCTGGTACCCAATATCATGGGTGGCGCGGCTGACCTTTCACCGTCAACAAAGACTATCGTAAAGGGCAAGGGCGATTATTCCGCAAGCGACAGAAGCGGAACAAATATGCACTTCGGAATCCGCGAATTTGCAATGGCGGCTATATGCAACGGTATGGCACTTCACGGCGGTCTCAGACCTTATGCGGCGACATTCTTTGTGTTCAGCGATTACATGAAGCATTCAATGCGTCTTTCCGCACTTATGGAGTTGCCTGTAACGTATGTTCTTACTCACGACAGTATAGGCGTAGGCGAGGACGGACCGACACATGAACCGATAGAACAGCTTGCGGCATTGCGTTCTATTCCGAATTTCATCGATTACCGCCCTGCAGACTCAAGAGAGGTTGCGGCAGGCTGGTACTTGTCACTTACGGAAAAGCACGCTCCTATCGGAATGGCTCTGACAAGACAAAAGCTTCCGCTCCTTGACGGAACAGGCATGGGTGCTTTGAAGGGCGCTTATGTAGTAAGCGACAGCAACAAGGAAGTCCCTGACATTATACTTATGGGTTCAGGCTCCGAGGTGCATTTGCTTTATGATGCAAAGAAAATTCTTTTGGAAAAGGGAATCGATGCGCGAATCGTAAGCGTGCCGTCGTTTGCACTTTTCGAAAGACAGGACAAAGAATACAAAGAGTCCGTTTTGCCGAACAATGTTCGTGCTCGTATCGCTGTTGAAGCGGCATCACCTATGGGCTGGCACAAATATGTAGGCCTCGACGGCGACGTGATAGCTATGGAAGGATACGGTGCATCGGCTCCGTACTCGATTCTGTTCAAGCATTTCGGATTTACGGCTGAAAATATTGCCGCAAGAGCAGAGGCACTGCTTAAATAATTGCGTCTGAAAGAAATTTGATTCGGGGCAAGCCTCGTATTTAACAATATTAACAGAATATGCCTTTGCTTGCGGCTTGCTTGAAAAGCAAAGGCTTTTTCTGTCTTAATTGCCGTAACCAAAACGATTTTGTACTTAAGCGTGTTACGGCTTTACATCAAGATTCGGAGTATATATGAATTTCTGGGTAATGATATCGGCACTTATGCTGAATATGCTCACGGGGTGGCTGTTCAGACCTTATACCGGGTGGATAACGCGCATTCATGTGAGCGCGGCAAGAAGTCTTGCGGCAAAAAAATATAAAACATCGGTAATGTGCGGAAGAATTGTCGCAATAGCGGGACTTGTGCTTATATGGATTGCAGTTGATTATACAATAATGCTTCTTGAGTATCAATCTAAGATATATTCATATATTATTTACGGACTCATCGTGTATTTTTGCACAGGCTGCGGTCAGGTGGCAGGCATTATAAGAAAATTCAAAGGCAACACGGGCAATGATTCGTTCATAAGACAGCTTTTGGGGTATATGCTTGTGCCGAATGCCGAAAAGCTTGACAAAAATCGCTTCAAAAAGGATTTCACCAACGCTTCCGTAAGGCTTATCGCCGAAAGAATAATCATGCCTTTCATTATTCTTATGTTTTTGGGTGCGGGAGCTGTGACGGCATATGCGTTTATCAATCATTTTGCACATTCGGACAGCCATGACGATGTTGAGTCACACGGCTATGCTTTGACCGCAATCAAATTGAATAACGTTATTTCGTGGCTCGGATATGCGGTGCTTTCACTTTTGCTTTGGGCGATAAAGTGGGTGTTCGGCATGAAGTTCTCTTTCAAGAATGTTAAATTTCGCCAAAGGTGTACAATGCAAATTGCGGCACTTGCAAATGATGAAAAATTGACGGACAATTACGTAAAAACACTGAATGCCACCGTGTATATGTGCGCTGTGTTGCTGCTTTTGCTGCTGATTTCCGTTTACATTTTTATTCAGACGGCGCTGGCGGCATTGGGCTTGGATGAGTATTGGGACTTCTGGAACGGAAGTAATATTAATAACGAACAGTGAGAAAGTATAAAATGAATATGCGGAAATTAAAATACACAACCGGAAAAAAATTATCTATGGCTTTGCTGTGTATATTTACTCTCGTATCGGCAGCATCGGGTTGCGGTGCGTCACCCTCGCCGTCTGATACAACACTTTCAGAGAAGCCTATGTTCGACAGCGTTAAGTATGATTCGTTTGAAAACGGCTTGAGCGCATTTTACGATAATTATTCCGAAATGAAGGCTTATATCATGAACAGATTTACGGCGACCGACCCGAAAACGTCGCTTGACTCCGATGAAAAGAATGATTATTACGATAATATGCTCCTGCTTATGGCTGTAATAGATCTTGAGCTTTCCGTATTGCCCGAATATGACCTGCTTGACGTTATACAGGATTATACCGACAGGGCAGAGGGGAATCTTTTGATTTCGGGATATTACGGCTATAAAATCAAACAGAACTCCGGACTTAAGTTCGGTTGCGCTGAGTTTGACGGCAAGACTATTGAGGGAACTGTGGATGCGGCAAACAACCTTATGAAATTTATTGTCAATGAAAAAATACAGTCCGGTGTTTCTTGCAGAACTGTCGCCGAAATCGTTATTAACAGCCCTGATTATTTCGTGATGCGCTGCTCAAAAAGCGTTATGGATAATTACCCCGAGCCTTCTCTCGCTAAAACTGTTTATATCTTGCTTAAAGACGGCTCGGTACAGCTCGCTTATTTCGAGGGCAACGCTGATGTCTCTAAATACGTCGGACTTGATTTGCTTATCGATTATAATATGAATGCCCTCGCTTTCGGCGTCGGTACTGTCCTTAATTTTGATGTTGTGTTGTGATTTTTTTCTTTTTCTTGGGGACTTTTGTAAAAGTCCCCAATCCCGAAAACTTTAAACTGCTTTGCAGCTGCTCATCTTCCCGCCGAGAGTATGGCGGCAAGATGAGCATTAACTTTTGCGAC
>CAMEIT010000036.1 GCA_945918795.1 uncultured Clostridia bacterium
TGAAGTTATTTGTGAATGTTTAGGTGTTGCACTTGCTTGACAATTTGCCGGGGACCGCGGTAGCGGTGGAAGGAGCCGTATGTGGCTTCAGTTTTAGCTTAATTTTATTGTAACGCACTCTCCCTCAGTCACCTTCGGTGCCAGCTCCCTCCCGGAGGGAGCCTTCTTTTTGCCCGATATTTGCGAGTAAAAACAATTTTAGACCACAAATTAATCATTGTGAATATTCAATCATACGGCATATTCCCCTTAAAAAGAAAAGGAAAACAAATGGCAATCTGACTCGACGACTACCGGCGAGGCTGATTGCCTTATACAAAGTGTTTAAAGTTTCGGTCAAGCCTTTTCAAAGACTTGTAGGGTTCGGGGCAACGCCCCGAGAAAAAACTTGTTTATTTAGCTATTATGTTGTATAATGAATAAAATCATATTTCGGAGCAGAAACTATGTCGCTTGACTATAACAAGAAGAATATTATTCTCGCCAAAAATTTGCGAAAAAATGCAACACCGCAAGAAAATCATTTATGGTACGATTTTTTATCAAAATATGAAGTGAGATTTCAAAGACAAAAAGCGATTGATAATTTTATAGCAGATTTTTATTGTCACAACGCTAAACTGATTATTGAAATCGACGGCTCACAACATTATACAGAAAATGGTCAACAGAAGGATGAATTTCGCACAGAAATACTCGAAGGTTATGATTTAAAAGTGATACGATTTACAAATCATCAAATCAAAACAAAATTTCGGGAAGTGTGCGAGTACATAGATGCCGTCGTAAAAGTCTCCCTCAAAGAGGGAGGGGGACCGCGGTAGCGGTGGAAGGAGCCGCATGTAGCTTCAGTTTTAGCTAAAATTTATTGTAACGCACTCTCCCTCAGTCACCTTCGGTGCCAGCTCCCTCCCGGAGGGAGCCTTCTTTTTGCCCGATATTTGCGAGTAAAAACAATTTTAGACCACAAATTAATCATTGTGAATATTCAATCATACGGCATATTCCCCTTAAAAAGAAAAGGAAAACAAATGGCAATCTGACTCGACGACTACCGGCGAGGCTGATTGCCTTATACAAAGTGTTTAAAGTTTCGCTCAAGCCTTTTCAAAGGCTTGTAGGGTTCGGGGCAACGCCCCGAGAAAAGACTTGCGGAGTGTGAGGCGGAGCCTCACGAAGAGAGGCTTGGCGGGGTACGGGGCGGCAGCCCCGAGAAAATCCCATGAATAGACTCATTCCTCACTTGAGAGTTTAAATCCGGCGGTTTCGGCGACGGGCAAGGAGAAAGCGATAGCGTGAGCCTGAGTACCGGGGCCGACGATTTGAGTAATAGACTTCATAATATTACTACGTTTTTCGCGCGGGGAAACGATATAGAGCATTTCCTTTTCATCGGCGATAAACATACCATAGAATTTCTTTTCATGTTCAGACGCAGTACCTTTAGCATTAACGACGGTACCGCCTGTTGCGCCGCCCTTTCTTGCGGCGTCCATAACCTCATCAGCATAGCCTTTATTACAAATAGCAATTATCATTTCCATATCGTTCTCCTTTCTTCTTTCATGTGGTATCATGGGGTCATTTTGTTTACCGCCTGACAGGTATTCCAATGTTGTTCTTGAAATTACACAAGCCAGCGGCACAGCGAGTGCAATACCCCTATCGGGGTAATCGATTTTCATTTCGGTTTCCATTGCGGGGAGCAATTCATAGAGCTTATTATGTGTCACGACAGACATGAGTACGGCTTTTTTGGACCGTTCTATTCCGAGCATATCGAGAATTTCCGAACGAGCCGCGCCTCTGCCGAGCTGAGTATATTCGCATACTGATTCATGCTTGCGGAAGAAATCAAGAAAAACATTTGCGTCATCGCTTTTTGTTATAGTTATGAGAATGAATAAATCCTGCATACTTAATTTTCCTCCTTTATGCAACTGAATTCGAATATTTCGGTATCGACAGTCTGAATATTCTTTTTAGCGCGCTGAGCACGTGCGTGCTGAATTTTATATGTAAGACCGAGAATCTGTATTGTAATAGCCGGAGCAGCCGCAACAAGAGCAATGACTCCGAAGGCGTCCTCCATAATATTACCGCCTCTTGCCTGACAAGCTCCCACAGCAAGAGGGAGCAGGAAGCCTGCCGCCATAGCACCCGAAGCGACGCCGCCTGCATCGAATGCTATCGATGTAAACACACCGGGGACAAAAAACGATATAATGATTGCAACCGCGTAACAAGTTGCTATGAACCACATTATAGGTATACCCGTGACAGCCCTGAGCATTGCAATTCCTGCAGCAAGAGATACACCTATTGCAAGAGAGCGTGAGAGAGCCTTGGGTGGGATCGTACCCGAGGTAGCTGTTTCGACCTGCGTTTCAAGGACTTTAACGGCAGGCTCGGCGGCAACAATGAAATATCCGAGCAGCATACCTGTCGGAACGATGAGCCAGTAAAATTTCGAGTTGCCGATAAAATCACCGAGGTAGCTTCCGACGGGCATAAATCCGAGGTTTACGCCTGTAAGGAAAAATACGATGCCGACATACGATATAACGGCGCCTGCTATTATGTGCTTGAGCTCGCGCTTGCCTATGGGGGACATTATCCATTGATATACAATAAAGAAAAGCACGATAGGCAGAAGTCCCTTTGCCACCTCAAACATATATCCGGGTATTGCACTGAAGAATGATAAGCCCATTTGGCGCGAATCCTCAAAAGCCTTAAGCGCCTCGGATGTGTACTCTGACATATCAGCACCGTTTATTATGCCGAGAAGCAAAAGTGCAATGACGGGTCCGACAGAGCAAATTGCCGTAATGCCGAAATTGTCGTTGTCTCCTGCATTGCGCGATGATATTGCCGTAATGCCCGAACCTATTGCAATTATAAACGGAACTGACATAACGCCTGTTGTGGCACCGCCTGCGTCAAACGCAACCGGCCAGAAGTCTGTCGGGGCAAAGAGTGCAAGTATAAATACAATGGCGTACGAAACCAAAAGAATATATTTGATTTTGACATTAAATATAATTCTGAGTATTGCAATGGCAAGGAATACGCCTACGCCTGCGGAAACGGCAACAATAAACAGCGTTGTATCTATTGAGGGAGTGTATGAAGCGAGAACCTGTAAATCGGGTTCGGAAGCAGTTACTATGAATCCCACGAACACAGCGAGCAGTATGACAAGCCATATTTTGCGTGACTTTGCCATTTCCGAGCCGACATATTCACCTATACGCGACATGGAGCCTTCCGCTCCGAGCGAAAACAGACCTGTACCTACGATCATGAACACTGCGCCCACGAAAAACGAAATGAATAAATAATTCGGAAGCGGAGTGACAGTAAGAGACATTACAAGAACTACCAATGTTATTGGCAGTACGGATAACAGGGCATCTTTGATTTTTTTTCTTAATACACCGTGTTTCAGCATATAATACCACCTGACATAATATAATAAATGTAATTTTATTGTATCCCCATGAGATGCCTGATGAAAAAGCGATAAATAAAACCACATTATGAGCCGATTAAAAATTATGCTTAATTATACCATAATTATATTCAAAATTCAATATACATTATGCCGACATTGTGCAAACAATTATGTCAAATTAACATTGTCGGCAACGCGCTTTGTGCCTTGGGCGATAAGAGGACAGAGAGAATTTGTTTAGACTAACCGTATTGTTTTTTGAGGATGTTTGTGGTATAATTAATATCAAATTATTGGTTTCAATGCAATATTTACTTATGCTTTATACAAAAATATTGATGCCCGAGATGCGGCATATAAAAATATTTATGAGAGATGAGCCGATATTTCGGCTATGGAAGGCAGATTATGAAAGTTATAGATATTATTGATTCGGAAAAACCGTCGCTTTCGTTCGAAGTGTTTCCGCCGAAAAATAACGAGAATTTTGATAAAATAAAACAGGCGATTGAAGAAATTGCCGCATTGCATCCGTCATACATGAGCGTTACTTACGGCGCGGGCGGCGGAACGTCGGATAATACGGCACAAATAGCAGTCAATATACGTGAGCAGTTCGGCGTGGAAACGGTTGCACATTTAAGCTGTATATCCTCAAACCGTTCAAAAATAAAGGAAGAGCTTGACAGATTGCAGAGGACAGGCGTTGAGAACATACTCGCGTTGCGCGGAGATATGCCCGAGGGCTTTAACCCCGATGAGCTTACATATCGTCATGCGTCAGAGCTGACAGAGGAAATACGCAATTACGGCGGCTTCTGCATAGGCGGAGCCTGCTATCCCGAGGGACATCCCGAAAGCAAAACATCCGCGGAGGATATAATGCACCTGAAGGAAAAGGTTGATGCCGGATGCCAATTCCTCACGACGCAGATGTTTTTTGACAATAATATTCTTTACAATTTTCTCTATCGCTTGCAGTCTGCCGGAGTAAATGTGCCGGTGGTGGCGGGCATTATGCCTGTTATAAATCCGAGCTCAATAAAAAGAATATGCCGCATATCTGGTACATCGCTGCCTCAACGTTTTGTGCGCATAGTTGAGCGTTATTCGGATAATCCCGAAGCTATGAAGCAGGCAGGCATTGCTTATGCGACAGAGCAGATAGTTGACCTGTTTGCAAACGGCGTAAAGGCTGTTCACGTATATTCTATGGACAGACCCGATGTTGCAACGGCGATAATGAACAATATATCAGAGATTATACGATGAAAAAGGACGTAATGCTGTTTTGCCCGAATGCAAACGAGGTTGAGATAAATTCCGAGGAAGCGTTGCGATACATGGGCGTTCGCGGCAAAAATAGGGATGAAATTCTTTGCGGCGAGCTTGAAGAGGTCAAGGTGCGCGTACTCAAAGCCGTATGTTACAGAGCTTGCTATACAAAGCTTGATGTCAAGAGCGTGGCTGATGATAAAATAATTATAGGTCCGTTTTGTGTTTCGAGCAGAAGCCTTGCAAGAAATCTTTGCGGTTGCTCTGAGGCATATATGTTCGCGGCAACTGTCGGCTCTGATGTTGACCGTTTAATTGCAAGACTTTCCGTTTCTTCAGCGGCAAGAGGACTTATGGCGGATGCGCTCTGTTCTGCGGCAATCGAGGGCTTTTGCGATCTGCTGAACGCAAGGCTGGCAGAGGGCTTGTCAACACGTGCAAGGTTCAGTCCCGGATACGGCGACATGAGCCTTGAATATCAGAAGGATTTTATTTCGGTGCTCGATGCAGGGAAAAATATAGGACTTGCACTGACTCAAAGCCTTATGCTTACGCCTACAAAATCCGTAACGGCACTGATAGGTATTCAAAATGAAAAATAAAGGTACAAAAATATGGGCATAAGAGAAAAAATAAAAGAAAAACGACTCTATTTTGACGGCGGAATGGGCACTTTGCTTATTGAAAAGGGGCTCATGCCGGGAGAATTGCCCGAGACATGGAATATAACGCGGCCGAATGATATTATAAGCATACACATGGATTACATTCGATCGGGAGCAGACATAATAACGGCAAACACGTTCGGCGCTAACAGTCTGAAATTTTCCGACCCCGAGGAAATAATAACAGCGGCTATTTGTAACGCAAAGAAGGCGGTTGCGGCTTTTGACTGCGAAAAGTATGTTGCTTACGACGTGGGACCGCTAGGACGCTTGCTCAAGCCGCTCGGAGATCTTGATTTTGAGGACGCTGTCTCTGTTTTTGCAAGAGGAATGGTTGCGGCTCAAAAAGCAGGCGCGGATTTAATACTTATTGAAACAATGAATGACGCATACGAAACCAAGGCGGCAGTTCTTGCGGCTAAGGAAAATACGTCACTTCCCGTATTTGTTACGAATGCGTACGATGCTTCGGGAAAGCTCATGACGGGCGCAACGCCCGAGGCTATGGTGGCACTGCATGAGGGACTCAGAGTTGACGCACTCGGTATAAACTGCTCACTCGGACCAGAACAAATGCTTCCCGTTGTGAAAGAATTGATTGAGTATTCGTCGATTCCCGTTATCGTAAACCCCAATGCGGGCTTGCCTAAGGAGGAAAACGGCAGGACTGTTTATGATGTAGACGCAAACAGGTTTTCCGATGTAATGGTTCGTATTGCAGATATGGGTGCCTGCATTCTCGGCGGATGCTGTGGCACGACACCTGAATATATCCGTATGACTGTCCGAAAAACAAAGGATATTCCTTTCAGACTTCCGCAGCCTAAAAATGATACGCTTGTATCCTCGTACACTCACGCTGTTGCAATCGGTCAAAAGCCCGTCATTATAGGCGAGCGCATAAATCCTACCGGAAAGCCTAAATTCAAAGACGCGCTGAGACAAAATGATATTGACTACATTCTCCGCGAGGGCATTGCCGAGGAAGAACACGGAGCGCATATATTGGACGTAAATGTGGGACTGCCCGAAATAGACGAGGTCAGCATGATGACGCGGGTTGTGACTGCTTTGCAGAGCATTACATCACTGCCTCTTCAGATAGATACTGTCGACCCCGAGGCACTTGAAAAGGCACTCAGACTTTACAACGGCAAGGCGCTTATCAATTCCGTAAACGGCAAAGAGGAAAGCCTTGAGGCTGTTCTGCCGCTTGCGGCAAAATACGGCGGCGTTCTTATTGCGCTGACTCTTGACGAGAAAGGCGTGCCCGAAACTGCCGAGGGACGGCTTGCTATTGCCGAGAAAATTGTAAAGCGTGCCGAAAAATACGGAATATCCAAAAAGAATATTATTGCAGACCCGCTTGCAATGACTGTGTCGGCAAATCCTCAAAGCGCAAACGTTACACTTGAGGCGATAAAGCTCATAAAGTCAAAGCTCGGCATAGGTGTAAGCCTCGGAGTGTCCAATATTTCGTTCGGACTTCCGCAAAGAGATTTCCTCAACGCGGCGTTTTTTACTATGGCGCTTTCGTATGGACTTGATTGCGCGATTATCAATCCGCTTTCAACCGAAATGATGAAAAGCTATCATACATTCCTTGCCTTGACGGCACAGGATAAAATGTGCGAGGAATATATAGATTTTGCATCAAATGTTGTTTCCGAAAGCAAATTCACAAAATCACAAGTTGTCGGAAAGAATGATGCGGATTTCTCGGATCTCACGAAAAGCATTAAAAAGGGACTTTGCGATGCGGCACAGCGCGATGCGGAAAAGCTGCTCGAAACTCTCGACGGGCTTGATGTAATAAACGGATATATCGTTCCCGCGCTTGATGAAGTGGGCAAGGGCTTTGAAAACAAGACGGTATTTCTTCCGCAGCTGCTCATGAGCGCAGAGGCGGCAAAGACTGCTTTCTCGGTTATACAGGGGAAAATGCAGAATCGATCGGAAACGGGAAAGGGAAAAATAGTTCTCGCAACGGTTAAGGGCGATATTCATGATATAGGCAAAAATATTGTTAAAGTGTTGCTCGAAAATTATGGCTTTGACGTTATAGACCTCGGCAAGGACGTTCCGCCTATGACGGTTGTGGAGGCTGTCAAAAAAAGCTCCGCCGCACTTGTCGGACTAAGCGCACTTATGACTACTACCGTTCATGCTATGGAGGAGACGATAGCACTCCTCAGAAAGGATTGCCCCGGAGTGAAAGTCGTTGTGGGCGGCGCTGTGCTGACTCAGGAGTACGCGGATATGATCGGCGCTGATTTTTATTCCAAGGACGCAATGCAGACGGTAAGATATGCCGAAATGTTCTATGGCTCAAATAAACGAGATAAGGATAATTAATAACGAAAGGATTGATGTGAATATGATTTCAACCAGAGGACGCTACGCACTTCGCGTTATGATCGATCTTGCGGAACATCAGAACGGCGCATATATCCCTATGAAGGATATTGCCGACAGACAGGGTATTTCTTTGAAATATGTTGAAAAAATCATGCCGATTCTTGTAACGCATAAAATGGTTGACAGCTCTCACGGTAAGGGCGGCGGATACCGCCTCACGAAAGAGCCTGATCAGTATAGAGTCGGCGATATTCTCAGACTTACTGAGGGTAGCCTCGCACCTGTCGCGTGCCTTGAATGCGATGCCGAACCGTGCGAACGCGCCGCAGAATGCCGTACTCTGCCTATGTGGCAGAAATACTTCGAATTGACAAATCAGTTTTTTGATAGCGTTACTATCGCAGACCTCGCTAAAAACGAAAAACCAAATAATTATGTGATATGATTTCTATTGGGGCTTTGCCCCAAACCCCACAAGCCTTTGAAAAGGCTTGAGCGAAACTTTAAACACTTTGTATAAGGCAATCAGCCTCGCCGGTGGTCGTCGAGTCAGATTGCCATTTACTTTACGTTACTCTTTAGGTTTTTCACGGGGCGTTGCCCCGAACCCTACAAGCCTTTGAAAAGGCTTGATGAGAAACTTTAAAATACTTTGTAGCTGTCCTCAAGCGATGCCTGTGGTAGTCATCGCTCGAGGACATTTAATTTTCTTTTCTCTTTAAGTCTTTTCGTGAAGCTCTTCCTCATTTCTCGCCATTTTTTGAAATAAACAGTAGGGGGCGACGAGGACGTCGCCCCCTACAAATTACAATATTATTGAGCTTTTTTACAAACCCCTACACATATCAAAATATGCCGGTATTTCCACCCTTATGAGAATTTGCTTTCCTTTTCTCTTTCAGTGTAATGTGCCGTATATCGTCATTACTCCGTAAAAACCTTAAATAAAGTCGCAAAAATTAATGCGCATCTTTTCGTCATACTCTCGACGGAAAGATGCGCAAACCGCAAAGCGTTTTAAAGTTTTCAGGTTTGGGGACTTTTTCAAAAGTCCCCAAGAAAGAAAATCACTTAAGCTTAAATTCGAGGACAGCCACACCTCCTGCGGGGAGAGTAAGGGATACTGTCTGATTATCGAATTGGAGTGGTGTTGAGTTATATATATCGGAAACGGACTCAACGCAATAATTTTGTATCAGCTTTATTTGGAGGTCAACGGCTTTACTTTCATCAACGACTACTGCCGAATATCCGTTTTTGGTAATACCGTTATTATTAATGAGTGTGAGGTACAATGTATTATCCTTTACGTTTATGGAGTACATAACCTCTTCGGAGATCTCAAACGGAACAAATCTTGCCTGAAGAACCTCCATGACGTGGTCAAAGCCTGAAGCGGAATAATCCGCGCCGAGCGCGAACGATTCACTTCCGTCCTCTCTCATGCAGGTTTCAAACGTACCGCCCTGACCGAACACAATGAAGCTGCCTTCGCCGTATTCTATTTCATCGAAGTGCTTGCCTGCGGTGACTGTGTCGGGGAGGTTTACGGAAGCAAACAGATCGACATATGCGGTATTGATAACGAGGCATCCGCCGTTTTTAACGTAATTTATATATTTCTGTACTTCTGCGTCGGAAAGCTCAAGATTGCCTGTAAGGATAAGCGCTTTGTAAGTATCGCACAGCTCGGCAGATACATTCTGGAGCACCATATCGAACAATTCGCCGTACTTGTTATTTACGAGATTTGTTTGCTCAACATGATTCGGCTTGTCATAGGTGTTCCATATTTTGCTGAGTATCTGCTGAGTAAAGTTATCTCCGTCCTCGTACCAGAAATTACCGAACGCCTGATGATCCTGACCGGGGTAGCCGTCCATGCCGTGATATTTGTCAAGCACGACAGCATATGGAGCATATGATGTGCCAACATCGGGATTGCTCTTTGCAAAGCTGTAAAACTTTTTGCAAAGCTCGCCGTACGGACTTATATTTTGCCCTTCGTATACGGCCGTATAGCAGTTTTCACCCTTGACAATGTATTCCTTTTCCTTTTCGTAATAGCACAACGGTCCACCGCCTTCTGCCACCATTGCATCGGCGCCTGCCATGTACGCATAAATGAACGATCTTTCCTGAAGATTCAGCGAGTGCCCGTTGTTTGGACCGCCGACGGGTGTTCCGTCTTCATTTGTGCCGTAAGGCTGATCCTCACGGTAATCGAGCATTCCGCCGTACCAGCTTGAAAAATCAACATACCAAGGCGTCTGATACTGTCTTGCGGCGCCTCTTGCCATTGCAAGACGGAGCTGATAGTTGTACGATTCCGCAAACTCTACTCCTATAACGTTGAATCCGGCTTCTGCGGCATAATGTTGCCACGGGCATATGCTGTTCATGGCATAGTATATACCGGTTGAGGAAAGCGGCTTGTATACTGTGTTAAGAAAATCGAATATTTTTTGCACAGCCTCTTCGCGCGTTTTCGGTGCTTCGTCACCTGAAAAATGCGTTTCGAGTATGTCACCCGTAAACCATTCTATTCCGTCGCAGTTAAGAATAAAGTTGCCCCATTCTTCTGCCTTTGCCCACCTTTCGGGACCCCATGAGCTGAATATCTCGTGCGGATCGCCCAAGCCGTCTCTTACGACGTTTTCGCCGCCGCACTGAATTTCAAACAGAAAACCGTTTTCACGGAGCACAGGCGTGTCCCAAAGCACTTTGTTTTTAATGTAGTCTTCTGCCGAAAACGATTTTTGTTCAATGGGCGTGGGAGACGGAGTCGGGTCAGGTGAAGCCTTTGCATCGGGGCTCTCTGACGGCTTCTCGCCACATCCCGAAAGAAGCATTATGACCATTACCACAGCCATAACTTTCAGCAATATTTTTTTCATATATATCCTCCGAATATGTAAAATAAATAATTTTACGCAAGTTTATAAAGTATAACATGAAAACTTGAGACTGACAACGCATTATAATGATATTAAAGAACATTTGTGTAAAATTATGATATTCAGCTTATAATGTTGACATTATTTATTGTGTGTGATAAAATAATAACGTTGAATATAATTATATCTGTGGGACTTTTGCAAAAGTCCCACAGAATGATAAAGAAAGGAATAGGTTTTTTAATATGCAGGAACCAAAACGGCTTTACCGCTCAAGAACAGACAGAAAATTATGCGGCGTATGTGCCGGAATTGCAAACTATCTCAATATCGATCCTACCGTAATAAGGCTCATAACCGTACTCATAGGAGTGTGCACGATAGGCTCAATGCTTTTGGCGTATATAATACTTGCGCTCATAATTCCGGAGGAACCGTTTTAACTGCCTGAGGCGAGCTTCAGAAGTTCATTGTTGAAATTACCGCTGTCCTCAATATGCGGGGACAGTGTTTTTTTGTACGCTTTTGATGACGCAGTGAATATTTTTTCGGGTGTTTTGGCACCCGAGAGGATTTTTACAGGGCACTTCAGCATATCCAATACATACTTGCAGGAAATGTTGCTGTATCCTTCTATGTAAGAGCCTGCGGCGTATTCGGCGAAGGGCTGTTGAAGAGTACATCTGTACATTTCATCGAGCATACCGTTTATATTTTGTGCGGCGTACCTGCTTACACAACATTCGGCAAATTTTTTGAGCTCGCTTACGGATGTGTATTTGCCGTATATGTTTTTGAAGCGCTCTTTTTTCAAATCCTCGGGAAAAAATCCGTAATCTGCGGCGGCAGATACGGGAGACGACATTATAATGCCTTTTACAAGGTTAGGTAGCCCGTAAGCCGCTATTGCGGCATAATTTGCGCTGATGCCCGATGCGGCGATGTATACGGGGGCTTTTATCTTTTTTGTTATAAATTCCTTTATAAATTTAATAAAAACGGGAGCTGTGTAAATGTATGTATTTTTTTCAGACCTTGCGTATCCCGGCATATCGACTGCATACACCTTGAAGCTTTTAGATAACTCGTAAAAGTTGTTGCACCATTCATAGCTTGACATTCCGGGACCGAGATTGTGCAGCAGAAGCACGCATTCTCCGCTGCCTGCATAAACGTAGTAAATTCTTCCTGCACTGCCGTAAAAGAGACCTTCCGTGCCTTTGAAACAGCCGGTCATGTTTTTGTATAGACTCGGGAAATAGAAATCCATAATAAATCTCCGCAATAATAATATTCACAATGAAAATACATTCAGGTTTGCATTACGTGATTCGGTATGCACAAGAATGCTGTTGAAAATTTTTCCAAAGCGTTATATAATTATTATATGAGGCTGAAGCGCAAAAGGTTAAACCGTTATTGTAAATTCTTTGCAACCAAAAGTGCGTACATCATACAGCCTTCATTACAAATCAAAAAGGACAACAAAAGTGGAATTTAATTTTTTGACATCGCCGAATATAATATTCAAGCGTTCGGCACACAAAGAAATAGGGAAATACGTTTTCGGCACAGGCAAGCGCGCACTTATTCTGCATTCTCATTCAATGGCGGGTGAGTGCTTGAGGAGAATGACACAGTCGCTGGAAGAAAACGGAATAGAAGCATTTTTGCACGAAAATAAATCGTCAGAGCCGTCACCGGATATGGTTGACAGTGCGTCGGATGCTTTCAAAAGGCACGGCTGTGACTTTTTAATAGCGGTAGGCGGAGGAAGCGTTATAGATACGGGCAAGGCTGTGTGCGGTCTTGTGACAAACGGCGGCTGTCTTGAGGAATATCTTGAGGGCGTCGGCACGGGAAGAAAGATAGTCAATGCACCCGTACCGTTTATTGCCATGCCGACAACGCACGGAACAGGTGCCGAGGCAACAAAGAACGCCGTAATAAGCTCTCGGGAAAAGCTTTATAAAAAGAGCTTCCGCGACGACCGCCTCATGGCAAGAAAAATTATAGTCGATGCCGAGCTTATGGTATCTCTGCCGAAAAAGCAGACGGCGTCATGCAGTATGGACGCGCTCACACAGCTTATTGAAGCGTACACGTGCCGAAAGGCAACGCCGCTCACGGATGCGCTCTGCATATCGGGGCTTAAAGCCGCGGCAAACAGCATTTTGACTGTATATGATAACGGGAGTGATGTTTCGGCGAGAGAAGAAATGGCTTATGCTTCATTATTGAGCGGAATATGCCTTGCAAATGCAGGGCTCGGTGCGGTACACGGCTTTGCACCTGCGCTCGGAATAACGTACGATATTCCGCACGGAGAATCCTGCGCGCTGTTGCTCGACCATGTGATGAGGTACAATATTCCGTATGCCGAGTGCAAATATGCTCATATAGGTGAAATATTGACGGGCAACAAATATAAAAGCGCGAGGGAGGCGGCATATGCAGGCGCCGATTATGTGAGCGACCTGAAGAAGCATATGCTCATACAGCCCGACTTGAAGCATCTTGATATTGCCGATAACGACATAAAAAATATTATATCACGCCTGAGCACCAACAGTATGGGCGCAAACCCCGTGCAGATGAGCGAAGAGCAGATAAGGGATTTTATAATATCTTTAAGCAGATAAAAATATATACAAAGGAAAGCTTGTTTTATGAGAAGTCATTTTTTTGCGTATCTCATGCGCATGAAGAATATAAAGCGCTGGGGATTGATGAGAAATACGGAATCGGAAAATATAAAGGAGCACAGTCTCGATGTTGCTTACATTGCACACGCGATTGCGGCGGCAGGCAACAGTATGTTCGGCAGAAATTGCAATACCGAGCACATAGTAATGCTTGCAATATATCATGACATTTCCGAGGTGATAACGGGAGATCTGGCGACGCCTATAAAGTATTTTAATCCTGAAATAAAGGGTGCGTACAAGAAAATAGAGGAAATATCAACAGAAAAACTGAAAAATATGATTCCGCCCGAGATTGCATCGGAATATTCATGCCTGTCGGAGTCGGGGGATGAGTATGAAAAAAAGGTTGTAAAGGCGGCGGACAAAATCTCTGCTTATTTTAAGTGCATAGAGGAGCTTAAATCGGGCAACCGCGAATTTGCAACGGCAAAGGACACACTGCTTGCGCAGATAAACGAGGTCGCGCTTCCCGAGGTTGATTATTTTATGGACACGTTCGCCGACAGCATAGGTCTTACGCTGGACGAGTTGAACTGAACATGAAGCTAAAAAGATAAATTAACAATAAAAGCAGATATGAGGAAAAAATTTTACCTCGTATCTGCTTTTTGTCATTGTGTTTGAGCCTTAAAAAACGGTGATTATTTGCGTACTATATCGGTAACCGTAAAGCCTGCGGCATCGATAGCCGCTTTTACAGCGTCTGCATTTATTTCTTCTTTTGAAGTAACAACAGCCTTTTTGTTTTCAAGGTCAACCTTTGCCGAAGCTATTCCGTCTGTATTTTTGAGTGCTGCTTCTGCGGCAGCCGCACAGTGCGAACAAGTCATACCGTCAATATATATTTCCGTTGTTATCTTTTTTCTGCAAGCCATAATTGTGTATCTCCTTTGTATTATATTTTATTTATATGCTGTCACTTTGATTCGGTTTTATTCCTTAAGTATTATTCGCATATATCAATAGTTTACACTTGTTTTCATTTTTTGTCAAGAGAAATAAATTTTGCGCTTTTGGGAAGCCTTTGTATGAGCAGTGATGAAATCATGCCTATAAATACTCCCGTCAAAGTGCCCGATATTACAAGCACGGGAATGTAGTATGCGATTTTAGGCGTTTGAGTCACTAAGACAGCCGCCACAAGCTGTCCCATATTATGCAGAATACCGCCCGCGGCGCTCACACCGACAGTACCGAATTTCCCTGTTTTTTTCAGGAGTATCATGCCCAAAAGGCTGAATGCCGCACCCGAGGCGCTGTAAATGAACGAAAGCATTGTGCCGAAGAGAAGCGATGACAGAATTATTCTGAGAGCACATACGCATACTGCCGATTTTTTGCCGAAAAGATAAAGCACCGTTACGGTAACGACGTTTGCAAGACCTATTTTGATTCCGGGTATTCCGAAATTAATGGGTATGAGCGTTTCGACGTAACTGAGTATCAATGCCACCGATACTGTTATGGCTGTGTATACGATTTTGGCGGTTTTTCGCATATATTTATTCTCCAAAAGAGCATTGCTCAATTTTCTTTTTCGATAACGACTATTACTTTATTCGGCAGACATACTATCATTTCGTTCTCGTTTGAGATGCTCCCCGTATTAACACATATTTTGTCCGGACAAGACGCCGAGGATATATATGCTTTGCCGTTTTGGACGACAAGCGTATTTGCTTCCTTGCCGTCGGAGTATATTACAATTTCAGCATCAACATCAAGCGGCATACGTGCATATTCTTCGTTGTTTGTGTATATTACGGCAACAGTGCCACTTTGCTTTGTGAGATTGATAATTAAGAGGGCTGCAAGCGCCGCAATCAGCACACAAGCAATAAGTATAATATCTCTTTTTACGACTTCCTTTTTTACCATTGAATCTTGAGCTCCCTTTCGGTATTATTTGACAGTCCGCTGCTTATAACAATGCTTCCGTCTGCAAGAATCCATACCGCATCGGTGTATTCAAGACTTTCTATGAGACGCTTGCTTTCATCTATCGGCATATTGAACAGCGCTGTCGACAAGGCGTCGCTTTCGGCTGAGCTTTTGCTTATTATCGATACCGAAAGATAAAGCTCTGAGGGCATAAGCGTTTCGGGGTCTATTATGTGATGATATTTTTTGCCGTCTACCTCGTAATAACGCTGATATGTTCCGCTTGTAACGACAGCCGCGTCATGCACCTTTACCGAACGTATATACTCATTATTGTTGCCGAACGGAGATACTATGCCTACATTCCAATCTGCGCCGTCTGCCTTTTTGCCGACAGTACAGACGTTGCCTCCGCATGAAATCGATATGTTGCCGATACATTTTGATTCGGCATATTCGCATACCTTTTCGACAGCGTATCCCTTTGCCGTGGCGCCTACGTCAAGCGACATCATGGGGTCGCTGATGTATACGGTGTTATTTTCTTTATCTATTATAAGATTCTCTATATTTGTGTGCTCGGCGGCACTTTTCAGCTCCGTCTCATACGGCAGTTCGGCATCATCAGGCGAATTGATACCGTTTTGCCTGTATTCGTGCCATATTTTGAGTACACTGCCCATTGCTATGTTCATTTTGCCGCCTGTCAGCTCGTACATATCCACGGAAAATTCAAGCAGCTCTATTATTGCGTTGTCAACCGTAACGGACGCAATGCCTGCATTGTCGTTTATCGTTTTTATGTTGTTTATCCCGTCATACGTGTTGTATATGTCGAACAACTCGTGATATTCACACAGCTTCTCGTATAAAAGATCGGCATTCGTCGCAAATGCTTCTTTGTTCGCGGCATAACCGATTATTATGGTTACAGTGTCAAATGCATCTATGTATTGCTTTTGATATTGTAAATCCGTTTTGCCGCACCCCACAAACGCAATCAGACATATTATCATCACTGCAAAAATAGCTTTCTTCATTTGCTCTGCCTTTCTTTTTGGAGATTTTTCTTGGACGCTTTTGAAAAAGCGTCCAAACCCGAAAACTTTAAACTGCTTTGCATCTGTTCATCTTCCCGTCGAGAGTATGACGGGAAGATGAACATTGAATTATCGTTTCTTACTCGGGTTTTTATACGGTTGTAGTGTTGATATGCGGCAACATACAACAGTAAAAGTAAAATGATAAAATGCAATACATTTTAAGCGTCATCGCATCTTCGCCGAGAGAATGACGGGAAGATGAACATTGAATTATCGTTTCTTACTCGGTTTTTTATACGGTTGCAGTGTTGATATGCGGCAACATACAACATAAAAAGCAATACACTTTAAGCCCCCTCGCATCTTCGCCGAGAGTATGACGGGAAGATGAACATTGAATTATCGTTTCTTACTCGGGTTTTTATACGGTTGTAGTGTTGATATGCGGCAACATACAACAGTAAAAGTAAAATGATAAAATGCAATACATTTTAAGCGTCATCGCATCTTCGCCGAGAGAATGACGGGAAGATGAACATTGAATTATCGTTTCTTACTCGGTTTTTTATACGGTTGCAGTGTTGATATGCGGCAACATACAACATAAAAAGCAATACACTTTAAGCCCCCTCGCATCTTCGCCGAGAGTATGACGGGAAGATGAACATTGAATTATCGTTTCTTACTCGGGTTTTATACGGTTGTGATGTATATACGGAAATGTAAAATCTAAAAAGAAAAGATAATTCAATGTCCGCGAGCGATGACTACCACAGGCATCGCTTGCGGACAGCTACAAAGTAGTTTAAAGTCTTTTTGGGGGTCCGGGACCTTTTTCTTCAGAAAAAGGTCCCGGGAAATTATTTATACCTATGGATTCCTGAGAAATCGGAGATCATAATACAGTCGATGGGGCAATTTTTAGCGCATTCACCGCAATTTATGCACTTATCATAATCGATGTTAGCAAGGTTATCGGAGACTGTAATAGCACCTACCGGGCAGCCTTTTTCGCATTTTTTACAGCCGAGGCAACCGTGCTTGCATTTTAAGCGAACGACAGCGCCCTTTTCTTTATTACTGCACGTGACAAGCACCTTATCAACGTCATCCATAAGAGAAATTATATGCTGAGGGCAGGTCTTTGTACACAGACCACAGCCCGTACACAATTTTGTATTTACGTGAGCGATACCGTTTTCAATACATATAGCGCCTGACGGACAGGCCTTTGCGCAGTCGCCGAAGCCTATACAGCCATAAGTACACGAGCCCTTACCGCCGTAAAGCATTTTTGCCGCAGCGCAAGTATTTATACCATGATATTCTGATTTATCGCTTGTCATATTACAATCACCGAGGCATTTTACGGTTGCGACCTTTTCGATAACGTCTTCCGCTTTAAGACCGGTTAATTCCGCAATTTTACGCGATACGGCATCGGCACCGGGCACACAGAGATTGGTTTTATCAACTTCTCCGTTTGCAAGTGCGGCGGCGTATCCGTCACAGCCTGCATATCCGCAGGCACCGCAGTTAGCTCCCGGCAGAACGTCTCTTATTTGTTTGGCTTTTTCATTAGTTTCAACATGCAGATATTTTGAAGCGAGAATGAGTATTACGGCGCATATGATTCCAACTGCCGCGACAACCGCTACCGCTGTTAATATTCCTTCCATATAAAGCCTCCTTTATCAAGCGAACAGGTTATCGATTACGCCTGCGAATCCGAAGAATGCAAGCGATACGATAGATGCTGCCACCAACGTGAGAGGAAGTCCTTTGAACGCCTCGGGCGGATTGCATTTTTCCATATGACCTCTTACACCTGCGAACAGAACCATTGCAATGAGGAAGCCGAGTCCGCAACCGAGCGAGCTTACCATGGATTCAACAAAATTATAGCCGTCGTTTATATTGTTTACGGTAACGCCGAGAACGGCACAGTTTGTTGTAATCAAAGGAAGATATATACCGAGTGAACTGTGAAGCGAGGGCATATATTTTTTGAGAACTATCTCCACGAACTGCACGAGTGTGGCTATAACGAGGATAAACACAATCGTCTGCATATAAGCGAGATTAAATTTATCAAGTATAAATGTTTGTATTGGCCATGTTACTGCTGTTGCAAGTATCATAACAAATGTTACGGCAATGCCCATGCCGGCAGCCTGATTTATTTTTTTCGAAACGCCGAGGAATGGGCATATTCCGAGAAATTTTACGAGGACATAGTTATTTACCAGAACAGAGGTCATAAGAATAACAATAAGATTTTTTATCATTTGATTTCCTCCTCAGTACAGCTGTTTTTCCCGCATACTGCGGCTGACGGACAGTTGGCACAGCCAAATTCCTTTTTCTTTATTGCCTTGCCCTTTGAGAGCTTGTTTACGAGTGCTATAAGACAGCCGAACACAAAGAATCCGCCCGGTGCATTTGCAAGAATGGAAATATGATTTTCCGCAAGGAACGGTATTTCGTATCCGAGAAAGGTACCCGAGCCGAGAGTTTCTCTTATGAGCGCCATTGCAATGAGGGCAAGTGTAAAACCAAGCCCCATTCCGGCGGCGTCTATTGCGGAATCGATTACACCGTGCTTATTTGCATACATTTCGGCTCTGCCGAGAATTATGCAGTTTACGACGATAAGAGAAAGGTATATGCCCAACGCCTCATAAAGAGAATTTGCGTATGCGTTGAGTAACATGGAAACGACTGTTACAAAGCCCGCAATAAGAACTATGTAGCAGGGAATGCGTACCTTTTCGGATATAACGTTGCGCAGGGCAGATATTGCGATGTTTGAGCATATGAGAACGGCTGTTGCCGCAAGCCCCATGCCTATTGCGTTTGATATTTTTGTTGATACGGCGAGCGTAGGACACGTGCCGAGGACAAGGACGAGAACAGGATTTTCGCGTATAAGACCTTTTAAGAAGTTCTGAAGTTTACTCATTTGCGGCAGCCTCCTTTGTGAGAATATCAAATGCGGCAAGCGCGTCGGCAACGGCGTTTTTGTAAGCTTTTGTTGTAAGCGTTGCGCCGGATACGGTATCAATTGAAGAAACGGATTTGCCGTCGCAACCGTTGAATACACTGCCGTATGTTTTTTCCTTACCGAGCGTTTCGCCGCTTGATATACATTCGGCGCCCGTCACTTTGCCGTCGGCATTAATGCCGCACATTATCGTGAGCCCGCTTGAATATCCGGAGGTTACGAGCTTGAATACGTAGCCACCGCTTTTTTCTTTATACACCTGCTTTACGGATGCGGGCAGTGATGAAAATTCCACTTCCTCGAATCCTTCGCCGTCAGGCATTACGACGAGCAAGGTGTTTGTGATTTTTTCTATTTCGTTTTTTTCTATTATAGGTGATGTAAAATAATTTACTGTTCCCATAAGAACGGCAACTGTTATACATATGAGCACAAGTGCCGCGAAGCTCTTGAAATTGTCGTTTTTCATTTTGCTTTTACACCTCCGAAAGGCTTTGAAGCCGTGAGCTTGTTTATGTAAGGCGTAAGTATATTCATCATAAGTATAGAGAACGAAACGCCCTCGGGATATGAACCCCATACCCTTATCAATACGGTGAGGATTCCGCAGCCTATACCGAAAATAAGCTTTCCCGATTTAGTATACGGCGTTGTGGCATAATCCGTTGCCATGAATATAGCACCGAGCAGAAGTCCGCCCGACAGCACGTGATATACGGGATTGCCGCCGAGAATCCATGTGAATATGAATACCGTGCCTATGAAAGCAACAGGCGTATGCCATGATATAACCTTTCTTACAATAAGGTATATTCCTCCGAGCAAGAGTGCCGCCGCACAGGTTTCGCCGATTGAGCCGCCTCTTATACCTAAAAGCATATTTGTAATTGACGGAAGCTCGCCCTCGGATATGCCCTGCATTATTGAAAGCGGAGTGGCACTGCTTGCAATGTCGACTCCGTTTGGAAGAGTCCAATTTGACATTGCGGCAGGGAATGAAATGAGCATTATGATTCTTGCCGTTATGGCAGGGTTGGCAAAATTCTTGCCTATGCCGCCGAAAAGCTGTTTTACGACTATTATTGCCGCAACACTGCCGAATACAGCCTGCCATATCTGAATATCAACGGGAAGATTGAATGCAAGCATAATACCCGTTACCACCGCGGAAAGGTCCGATATTGTGTTTTGTCTTTTGCATATCTTTTCGAAAAGCCATTCCGACAGCACGCATGACGCTACGCATACGGCTATTACGAGTGCCGCTCTCGGCCCGAAAAGCACGACAGATGCAACTGCCGCAGGGCAAAGCGCTATAATAACGTCGAGCATTATTTTTTGTGTTGTGGTTTTATCGAAAATATGGGGAGATACTTGTGTAATTAATTGACTCATTTTTTTGCGGCTCCCATTTGATAATTTTTAAGCAAAGCCTTTGAAAGCTTGTTTGTCTGCACGAGAGGTCTTTTTGCGGGGCATACATAACTGCAACAACCGCATTCCATACATATATTTACTTTTAATTGCTCGAGACGCTTTGCATCCTTTGCCGCATATGCCGTTGCAATGTATGCCGGCATGAGATTCATTGGGCAGTGAGAAACACATCTGCCGCAGTTTATACATTCCGTCTGCTTGGAAGGTGTGGCATCTTTTGCGTTGAAAGCGAGAATTGCGTTTGTGTTTTTGAGCACGGGGCATGAATCGTCAGGCATTGAAATGCCCATCATGGGTCCGCCGTAAAGTATTTTTTTAGGCTCTTCTTTGTATCCGCCGCAGAACTCAATGAGATCCTTTACTCTTGTGCCTATCGGAACAATCACGTTTTGCGGCTCTTTTACCGCGGAGCCTGCAACGGTGACTGTTTTTTCAACGATCGGCATACCTGTACGTATATATTTCTGCAAGGCCACAACGGTTGTGCAGTTGAGAACGACTGCTCCTGCGTCAAGAGGAAGCTTGCCCTCGGGAATAACCCTACCTGTCGTTTTGTAAACAAGCACTTTTTCGCCGCCCGTCGGATACGTTGACGGGAGTACTTTGAGTTCCACTCCGCTTGAGGCACAGTATGGCTTGAGCTTTTCTATACACTCTTTTTTGTTGTCCTCAATGCCTATTATGAAGCGCTTGTCGCCGATATGCTGTTTTATTATGCTTAAACCGTCAAAAAATTCGTCGGTCATATCGAGCATTGTTCTCGTGTCGGACGTTATGTATGCTTCACATTCGGCACAGTTTATTATTACAAACTCGATTTTTGACAAATCCTTTACATTCAGCTTGACGTGAGTCGGAAAGCCTGCGCCGCCCATACCCACAACTCCGCTGTCTGCCACGGCTTTTATGAAATCCTCAAAGCTGTTTATAACGGGAGCCTTGATTTCACTGTAAATATCGTTACTTCCGTCAGACTCGATTACTATTGCCGGAACGGTATTTCCACCTGCAAGCAGAATGTCGTCTATTTTTTTTACCTTGCCTGAAATACTTGCATACACGGGTGATGAAACGTATCCGCCCGAGCTTGCGATAAGCTGTCCGGTCTTTACGGTGTCGCCCGCTTTTACGACGGGAACAGCCGGCGCTCCTATGTGCATTGAAACAGGTATAACAACAGATTCCGGAGCAGGCATTCTTTTTGGAATACAGCCGGCAGTGCTTTTGTTATGCGCTATTTTTATGCTGTGGAGATTGAAAATCGCCATTGCCAAAAATTCCTCCTTAATTATTGTGCAGCCCCTTTGTCATGCAATGTAAATCGGGAATGACGTTATGTGTTTTGACGCAAAATCATTCCGTTTTATTCATTAAATGACAACATTCATTATACCATTGTGAATATTAAATGTCAATGATGATTTTTATTAAAAACGCTCAACTCGTTTGACAAATACAGGCAACCACTATATAATATATAAAAAGCGCGTTTGAAAAACAGGCAAAAAAAGTCGAGCAAAAATTGTTTCGTTTTGATAAAATTAAATGCGTTATGAGAGGACAATAATAATGAAGGAACAGATTTGTGCCGTACAGCGGATGCAGGATTACATCGAGAAAAATATCGACAAAGATATAACGCTTGCGGATTTGTCAAGAGAGTCGCTGTTTTCACCGCGGTATTCCTACCGCCTGTTCAGGGAATATACGGGCTTGACGGTTTCGGATTACATCCGCAGGCTCAGGCTTGCAAAATCGGCTCTGAAGCTGAAAAATGAAAAATACAACGTTACCGATGCCGCATTTGACCTCGGCTTCAAAAGCGCGGACGGTTATACAAGAGCATTCAGACGAGAATTCGGCAAGAATCCAAGCGAATACGCAAAAAATCCCGTTCCTGTCACGCTTTTTGTCCCTTATGGCGTAAAATTCAGAGAATTGAGAAAGGAAAACGAAACAATGAAAAATGTGCAAAGTGTATTTGTTCAGCTTATAAAAAAGCCTGAAAGAAAAGCGATTATCAAACGCGGAGTAAAAGCAGAGCATTACTTTGATTATTGCGAAGAGGTTGGGTGTGATGTGTGGGGACTGCTTCTCAGTATGGATTCCATGTGCGGAGAACCTGTATGTATGTGGCTTCCGGACAGATACAGAAAACCGAACACCTCCGTATATGTGCAGGGAGTAGAGGTGCCGATCGATTATGACGGAATAATTCCGGAGGGATTTGAGAGCATTGTTCTTCCCGAGGCGGAATATATGATGTTTTGCGGAGAACCGTTTGCAGAAGAGGATTACTGCGAGGCGATTGAAGCCGTGCAGTCGGCTATTGCAAAATATGACCCGTCACTTGTAGGCTATCTGTGGGATAATGACAATCCTGCTATTCAGCTTGAACCGAAGGGCAGCAGAGGATATATAGAGCTGAAGGCGGTAAAGAAGAAATAACGTTTTATCGTTCCTTCTTATAAGTATGCTGTTGAAATCCGCAGATTGACTTATTTATCTGCGGATTTTTGCGTTGCAATGATATAAGCGGAGCATATTTCATAACAATATGTACTTCCGAAATACACGATTTTTTAATAATACGGACAACCAATCTCAGCCCATGATGAATGGGAGTAAGGACATAGAAGCTTAAAGATCATAAATGTAAACTTGCGACAGTAAAATAAAGACGAAATAAATATTTTATTCTCAATAAAAGGTATTGACAAAATTTTAATTGTGTAGTAAAATAACCACTGTCGGAAAGGCAACTTGCCTTTGACCGGCGTCAATTTTGTTTGAATTTGGCTATTGACAAGAATACATTTATGTGTTATAATAACATAGTCGTCGCGGATGAGATTGAATTTGTGCGACGGGGTGTAGCGCAGTTGGTAGCGCACGTGCTTTGGGAGCATGGGGCCGGGGGTTCGAGTCCCTTCACCCCGACCATGATTTGTTTTGTGGTCCCTTGGTCAAGTGGTTAAGACATCGCCCTTTCACGGCGGTAACAGCAGTTCAAGTCTGCTAGGGATCACCACTTTTCGGGCTTTTAGCTCAGTTGGTTAGAGCAACCGGCTCATAACCGGTCGGTCCGGGGTTCAAGTCCCTGAAGGCCCACCATTTTTATTTTATTGCATCTGGCCCGGTAGTTCAGTTGGTTAGAACGCCAGCCTGTCACGCTGGAGGTCGTGA